>CAISJH010000093.1 GCA_903885585.1 uncultured beta proteobacterium | reverse complement strand
GGCATGTTCAGCATCGCCCTGCGCACGGATGAACTGGGCCAGTTCGAGGTAGCTCGTGCCCTCGCTTTGTTCCTTGCGCAGCAGCGTCATCGCCGACGCATAGAAGCGCCGCCCCCCGCCGACCCGGTCGAAACGTTGGACGCAGAACGTGTGGAAGTCGTTGTTGAGTCGAACCAGCTTGGCGGGCGGTACATCGACCTGCGCCTGCTGGGCCAGCGTGTGCACGACATGCTCCCAAGCGCCAACATCACGGTCATCGTCCCGCGCGGGAAACTTCGCAATCCAGAGGGTCCCATCCGCCTCGGTGAAATTGGCTTTGGGCCGCGCCCCGCCCAGCGAGGCCCCCGGCGCGACCAGCACAGCCAGCCACTTGCGCAGCGCGTCCAGGTTGTCGATGCGCCGGTTGCTGAGTTCGAACGCTACCGCCTCAAGCTCGCGCAGCGTAGTGACCGGAGGCGCCGCCATCTTCTCGTTGCCAAGGTATTCATCGGTTCCCTCCAAGCGAAACCGAAGAGCCCCCTGTCGGGTGAAGTCCTGTACGCCGACGAGGAAGTCCCAGGCATAAAGCGTTCGAGGCGTTCTGGACTCGTCCTTTGCTTGCAGGGCCTCGCGGCGCTTCATGAGCGTTTGACCCCATCGGTCCGGCGACGAATCGAGGAAGATGCCAAAGTTGCCGAATTCGGGCTTCGGGAAGAAAGCAGCGTCGTCTAACGAAAGGTCGGGGTCGACCGCGAACGCCCGTCCATCGGCCAACCAGCCCCGGTCGTAGTGGAAACGGATCTGGCCACGGTCATGCGCCAGCCTGCCCACCAGGCATGGTGGCCCCAAGTCGCAGTCGAGCCAGACCTCCATGAGCCGCGCTTGGCCGCTCATCACGCCTCACCAATGTGAAGCGGGCTCGTAGAAGCGGGCGGACCCGCTGCGTTTTGTTTACGGCGTGGAGCCACCTTCCGCGGCGCCAGGGCGAGGTCCTGCAGCTTGCGGCCCACCTTGTCGTCGGCCGCCAGGCCGTGCAGGTCATTTTCGAGGCCAAGTGCTGCCAGAACCCGCAGATACGAACCCATCGTCGCGCCCGGATCGCCGGACTCGACCTTGTAGAGCGAGGTGCGTGAGATGCCAGCACGACCCGCAACCACCGCATTGCTCAGTTTCCTCCTCAGCCGAGCAAGGCGGATCCGCTCACCCAATTGAGCAAGCAAGCGCTGCTCCTGCGGAAAGATGACTGGTGGCTTGCTAGGCATAGTTTCCATTCTAGACTTTCTACGTTTATAGCGTCCATAATGGCGAACACCAAAGAGCTTCTAGATGATATCGGCACGACGACTCTGGGCGCCGGAGCGTCCTGACCACATGCTTTCTTAAGGGCCATCCCGTTGCATGTGCACAGTCCGATGACCACCCGCACCCTCGCCCTCACCCCACACGGCCGCCTCACCTTGGTGTCCGTGCCGGACACCCCGCCGCTGTCGCTCGAACTGACCGAACAACTGGAGACGGACACGGCCCGGGGTTCGGGCCATGTCCTGCTGGGGCTTGGTGCCGAACACATTGGCGCTGCCTTGCCGCCCGTCATCGCGTGGTGGCGCGATTTGGCCGTGCGCTATCTGACCGCGCTGTGCACGCTGCCCGAGGTGGCGCAACACCTGCCTGGGCGCGTGCAGTCGCCGGACGCAGGAGAGCTGCAGGCGCTGGTGTGGTCGGCCCCGCCAATGGATGGGGCCGAATACCTGTCGGCTGAGGTGCTGGAGCGGCTGTGGCAGGAACTCGACGCCGCCCTACACGCTGAACTGCAGGCTTCGGGACAGCCGCTCGACGCCTGCCTGAAGGCGCGCAACCCGGCCTGGAACCTCGTCGGCCGCGTTCACATTCATCTGGCCGAGAACCGCAAGGACGAGCAGTATCCCTTCGCCCTGCTCGCCACCTACACCACCCGGCTGTCGGCGCAGGGCAAGGCGCAGCACCGGCCGCTGGGCGAGGCGCTGCGCGAATATGCCGCCGCTGCCGACAGGCAGCGCCTGCTGGCCCTGTTGGCGCCGCTGCAACGCGCTGGCGAGGACTGCCTTTGGTTGAAAAACCTCGTCGACAGCCGCGAGATTTTCCAGCCGCTGCGCTGGAGCGCTGGCGAGGCGCTGACCTTGCTGCACGATGTGCCCAAGCTGGAGCACGCCGGCGTGGTGGTGCGCATGCCAGCACAGTGGAGGGCCAACCGACCCACCCGCGCCTCGGTCAGCGCCACGGTCGGTGGGCGCCCGCCGTCGCAGGTGGGACAGGACGCGTTACTCGACTTCCAGGTGTCGGTGGTCATCGATGGCGAGCCACTCACCGCCGCCGAGGTACGGGGCCTGCTGGCCGACAGCCGCGGGCTGGTGTTCATCCGCGACAAGTGGGTCGAGGTCGACCCACAACGACTTCAACAGACCCTGACACAGTTCCAGCAGGTCGAGCGCCTGGCGAGCGAGCACGGCCTGGGCTTCTTCGATGCCATGCGCCTGCTGGCCGGCGCCGGTGCAGCCATTGGCGGCAACGAGGTGACGGTCTCGCCTGAGTGGGCGCAAGTGAATGCCGGGCCGTGGCTGGCCGAAACACTGGCGCGGCTGCGCGGGCCGCAGGGTTTGGCGGCGGTGGACGCCGGAGCCGATCTGCACGCAACGCTGCGCCCCTACCAGCAGATCGGGCTGCGCTGGCTGCACCTGCTGTCGCGCCTGCACCTGGGCGCCTGCCTGGCCGACGATATGGGTCTGGGCAAGACCATTCAAGTGCTGGCCCTGCTGCTGGTTCGCAAACGCGCCGAGGGCCCGGCCCCGAGCCTGCTGGTGGCGCCGGCCTCGCTGCTCGCCAACTGGGCGCAGGAGGCGAGCCGCTTCGCACCAAGCCTGCGCGTGCTGGTTGCCCATGCCTCGGCACATAGCGCGGCGCAGCCAGCCAAGGACTTGGGTGAACTGCCTTCGGAGCGCCTGGCCCGGGTCGATCTGGTGATCACCAGCTATGGCTCGCTGCACCGCTTCGCGTGGATCCAAGCCACGCAGTGGCGGCTGGCGATCCTGGACGAGGCGCAGGCGATCAAGAATCCCGGTACCCGGCAGACAAAGGCGGCCAAGACGCTGAAAGCCGGATCACGCTTGGCCCTGACCGGCACGCCGATCGAGAATCGGCTCGGCGACCTGTGGAGCCTCTTCGACTTCGTGAATCCGGGGCTGCTGGGGGGTGCCAAGTCCTTCGCCAGCTTCACCAGGCGCCTGGCTGACAGCCCCGGCGGCTTCGCGCCGCTGCGCCGGCTGGTGCAGCCCTACATCCTGCGCCGACTCAAGACCGACAAGGCGGTCATCAGCGATCTGCCGGACAAGATCGAGCAAAACGCCTACTGCAGCCTGTCGCGCAAGCAGGCGGCGCTGTACCAGCAGGCGGTGGATGATCTGGCCAAGGCGCTCGACGAGGGGGTGGAGGGCGTGGCACGCAAAGGGCTGGTGCTGGCCTTCCTCACACGCTTCAAGCAGATTTGCAACCATCCCTCGCAGTGGCTGCGCGACGGGGGCTGGGCCGAGTCCGACAGCGGCAAACTGGCCCGTCTGCGGGAGTTGGCCGAGGTCATCGCCGCCAAGCAGGAAAAGATGCTGGTGTTCAGCCAGTATGCCGAGGCTACCGAACCGATCGCCTCTTTCCTGGGTTCAATTTTCGGGCGTGAGGGCTGTGTGCTGACCGGCGCCACCGCGGTGAAGGACCGCCAGGAACTGGTCAAGCGTTTCCAGGGGGAAGAGGCCGTACCTTTCTTTGTGCTCTCGCTGAAGGCAGGCGGATCGGGCCTCAACCTCACTGCCGCCTCACATGTCGTCCACTTCGATCGCTGGTGGAATCCCGCAGTGGAAAGCCAGGCCACCGACCGCGCCTTTCGCATCGGCCAGAAGCGCAACGTCCTGGTCCACAAGTTCGTCTGCCGCGGCACCGTCGAGGAAAGAATAGACGCCATGATCAGCGACAAGAAGCGACTGGCCGCCGACCTGCTCGATGCGGGTGGCGGCGAGGTAAGGCTGACCGAGCTGAGCGATGCCGAACTCTTGCGTCTGGTCCGTCTCGACCTGAATTCCGCCACAAGCGAGGGATAGCCATGGTCGATCAGTGGGTGCCCTATGTCCCCGTCGCCGAGCGCCGCCGCAAGGCCGCTGGCGCGATCGCCAGGTTGACCAAAAAGGGGCAGACCATGTCGCCGGTTGTCGTCCAGGGCCGCACCATCGCCACCACGGCTTGGGGCAAGGCCTGGTGCGCCAACATGGAGAGCTACAGCGACTACGCCAACCGCCTGCCGCGAGGCCGCACCTATGTGCGCAACGGGTCGGTGATCGACTTGCAGATCACTCCAGGCACGGCTGCGGCGCAGGTCAGCGGCTCATCGATCTACCGCACCACCATCACGGTGCAGCCGGTGCCGAAGGCGAAGTGGCAGCAGGTCTGCGCCGATTGCGCGGGCGGCATCGACTCGCTGGTGGAACTGCTGCAAGGGCGGCTCTCCAAGAGCGTCATGGATCGCCTGTGCCGCCAGGGCAGTGGACTGTTCCCCATGCCCAGAGACATCCACTTCGACTGCTCGTGCCCGGACGGCGCCTTCATGTGCAAGCATGTCGCTGCGGTCCTCTATGGCGTTGGTGTGCGCTTCGACAGCCAGCCGGAGTTGCTGTTCACCCTGCGCCAGGTGGATGCCGCCGAGCTGCTGAGCAAGGCCGGGGGTGACGTGCTCACCGCCCCTGCGGCTGGCGAGCGCACCCTGGCGGCCGACGATCTCAGCGCCCTGTTTGGACTGGAGATGGAAGGCTTGTCTACTGCTGCCACGGCGGCACCGATGCAGCCGCGGGCGCAGGTCAAACCAGTCGCCGTAGCACGTCCAAGTGCCAAGCCTTCACGGCCAGGCGCCAAGCCGGTACGCACAAGTGATCCGGCCTCGCGCCTGCTGGCAGCTTTGCGCCAGGCAGGGTCACTGGACAACGCCGAGGCCCGCGCTGCCACCGGCCTAGACGCCCAGGCGGTGCGGCTGCTGCTCAAGCAATTGGTGGCCGACGGACTCGCCCGGGTGCAAGGACAGAAGCGAGCCACGCGGTACGTGGCAGTCGGGAAAAAGGTCAAGGCATAAGCTTTGCTGCTCTCGCCATAGCCAGGAGCGATGCGCGCAAAACTCGCTGACTTTCGAGGCCTGTGAGTCTCAGCAGACCTGCCGTTCGGCTACTTCCGGTGCCGGTCGACGGCCCTGGTCAGGCCGGGTCACTCAGCTGTCTGGCGGACCATGTTGTGTTCGGTGCCGTGACCTCGACCGGATATCTTGCGGGACCCGGCTACTTCACGTCGGAGCAGATTGCGCTGCGAGCGCGCTCCAGCTCCGAATGCTCGAAGGCGGGCGCGAAGGCGTCGAGCTCATGCGGTGCCATGCCGACTTCAGGCATCACCGCCATGTGTCGCCATCGACTGACCGCGGACACCACCTCAGCCAGTACCTGCCTGGCCTCACCAGCGCTCAACTCAAACCGCGCGGCCTGCGCCACCAACGTGTCCACCGAGGTGATGGGCCCGGTGTCTTCGCTGAGCCAGGTCTTGGACTCGCGCTCCTTGTCGGGGAATGGATTCAGGTCGAACGCCGGTGCCAGGCGCCACAGGTTGACATCGGCGTAGAGGAAGCCGATGTTGTGGAGGTGGTCGTCCACATTGGTGACCAGATGGTTGAACACCATCCGCCGCCACAACTGCTGCGCGTCTTGCTTGAAGGCGAGGCACTTGGCGCGCATCGCGTCGACCAGCTCGGTGTACGCGCGCTCATCGCCCCGGTTGGACTGCAGCAGCGTGGCCCCAGAAATGTACGGGATGCGAGCCTGCTCGGCGGTGCGGTCGAAGCGGCGGATGACAGTCACCGGTTCGCCTTGGACCATGACGATGCGGGCCGGAGCAACCTCGATACCGGCCAGCTGGGCCAGGCGCAGCGCCAAGACCTCGCCTCGGGTCACGCTGCGCTCGTCTTGCACACTCGGAAACTTGCCCAAGGCCAGTGCGCCATCTTCATCGAGGATGCTGCACTTGGGCCGCAGGCCACCCAATGAGGTCGCCTTGCCGAGCAAATATCGCAAGTCCTCGGCCGACTCCTTGCTCAGCTCGACGGCGCGACTGGCGCTGAGCATGTGCTCGAGTTCCAACAACGCAGGCGTGGTTCGCTGCCCTGCCGCAACGCTGCGCAGATAGCGGTTGCTGGCGTCGCGCAAACGCAAGGCACCGATCCGGCTGTGGTCGTCGACCGCGCAGAGGTAGTCCAGTTCGGTCAGCGGGCCGAGCGCCGGGTTTTGTTGACGTTCCTTGGCGTGAGCGCGTGCGATGACCCGCCGGCCCCAGCTGTCGGGCTCGGTGTCTGCCAGCGCAAAGAAGAAGACGGAGTCCTCCTGGGTCGCCGCCCGGCGAACCTGGTAGCCCACGGTCTTGTCCAGGTCCGGCGACACGTCGAAGAAGCGCGTGTCTGAGAGCCAGCTCTCCCGATAGGCGAACTGGGAGAACTCCCGCTGCCCGGCCCGCACGTAAACCAGCTTGCCCACAGCATGCTCAGCCGCGCCGAGAAACACCTCCAGCTCAACCTGCGTTGTGTTTGGCCTTCTCGCGTGCTTTTGTGAGGCCATCGTCAGAACGAACCCGATTCAGGGGTACGCGTGCGTGTTCGGACGCGCTGCGGCAGCGCCTCGTCCATCAGCGTCAGCCCCACGCTGTCCTGTGGGGTGTCCAGGAGGGTTTCTAGCTTGTCGAGCTCCCCGAAGACCTGTAAGGCACGAGCGACGTGCTGCAACGCCATGCCCGCGAACCCCTGCTCCATCCTGCGAACGGTGTTCAGCGAGGCACCGATGCGCTCTGCCAGCATCTGCTGCGACATGTGACGGCGTCGCCGCGCCAACGAGATGTTCTGGCCCAACTGTGCCAGGGCGCGCTCGACAGGCAGCGGAATGGGGCTCGTCATGGTTTCATCACCCTAAAAACATTCGCTAAATCTTTTAAGCACTCTTATATGGATGATTGTATGGATACTTAGGGCGACAGTCAAAATCATGACAAACAACACCTTCCAGCGACCGTTCTTGATTCATCACCTCCGACCTGCGGGAACAGAGGCGCCGGCCTGAAACCCACATATATGTTGGGCTTCGGGCGAAAGCGTACCAATCTGCACGAAAAGTGCGATCACCCCTGGATGCAGGCTCGCGACCGCGCCAGCCAAGAGTACGACCAGGATCGCTCTGAACTGCAGGCAGCTCAAGCCGACTCGGTGGCCCGTTTGGCTGAGAGCCAGCAGGAGCTACTGCAAGCCCGCGCGGAGCTCGATCAGGCCAAGGCGCTCGTGACAGCCAAGGATGCTCAGTTGGAGGCGCTGCGCGCCGAGATCGTCGCGGCCAATGACGGCCTGGCGCAGGCAGCCCGGGACTTTGAGCAGGAGCGCCGCGCCCGCGCAGAGGCGGCCACTGAGGCTCGCCTAACTCAGGAAGCGCTGGAGCGGGAGTTGCGCGAAGCCGAGGCCCGCAGCGAGCAGCTGCGCGCGGACTTGGCCCGGGCCCAGAGCGAGGCGTCTCAGCGCTTCGACCGGATGCTGGTTGAGCACCGTGAAGCGGTCTCCAGTGTCCAGCGGACCTGTGATGCAAGGCTGGCCGAGAAGGAGACTCAGATCAGAAACCTGCAAGCCAGAGTCGAAGCTGCCGCCTCGCAGGAGCTGGAACTGCAAATGCAGGCCGTGCGTAGTGCTCAGCAGATCGAGCATCTGGAAAAGCAGGCCAGTGTGATGCGCGCCGAACTTGAGACGGTGCGCAGCGCGCTTCAAGCAAGCCGCGACCAGGTCCAGGCCACCCAGGCGCAGCTCATCGAGCACCTGAAAGCGGCGCAGACCCAGGTCTTGGCCACCGCAGCGCAAGATCCAGCAGCGGCGAGCGCGTGATGGGTGGAAGCAGACGCGGGTCGTCGAGTTTGGCTGCGCCAGGGGCGTCGCTGCGCAGCGGGGCTGCCGGTGCGGCTGAAGTCGAAGTTCTCGAAGATGCAGCCCTGGAGAACGCAAAGGCCGAGGCCAAGAAGGACAGCGACCTGATCGAGCAGTTCGTCAGAGAGCGCTGCCCGTCAGATCACACCGCGGCGAACTACCGGGCTTCGCTTCGTCGGCTGGGCTGGTTCTGCAAATCCGTCGGGCTGCAGTCGGTGCGGCAGCTGCAGCGTGACCAGTGGGCCGAGTACCGAGCCTACCTTCGAGATCCTCCGGCCGAGCACATCATGGCCCACCGGTCTGTGAGCTACGGCGCTCCAGGTTGGGCACCTTTCCGGGGCCCTCTGTCTGAGCGCAGCGCCAAGCAGTCCGAGATCATCGCCAAGGTCTTCTACGGTTGGATGGCCGACCCGGCAGTGGGCGCCATCGCACACAGCCCCGTGGCCACGATCCGCACGCACGCTGTGCGTCGAAGCGCCACCGAGGCGGGCGTCCACAGATTTCTTCCCGGACCTGTCTGGCCGTACATCGACCAAGCCTTGTTGCAGTGGCCTGCCGAGACGCTATACCAACAGCGAAGCCGGGCCCGGGCCCAATGGGTCATTGCTCTGGCGGTTCGCACGGGCCTGCGGGCGAGTGAGATTTCGAATGCCCGCTTCGGTAGCCTTCAGCCCTCTTCCCTACACCCCGGCAAGTACAACCTGCACGTGACTCGCAAGGGTGGAGTGGTCTCCGCGCTGCCCGTGCTGCCCGAGGTGGTGCGTGCGTACCGCGCCTATCTGGACACCTACGACCTGAAGGGCTACGACCTAGCTGAGTTGCCGATGGTCCTACCTGTTCGGCTCGGCAAGAGGACGGACTCGGTCCAACCGGCATCTCGCAGCTACATCTGGCGGATCGTCAAGGATGTGATGCAGTCAGCAGCAGATCTCGCCATGGAGGCAGGAGACGAGATCGCGCAAGCTCGATTGCAGCAAGCCTCTACGCACTGGCTGCGCCACACCTTCGCCACTGACCTGTTCGACAGTGGGGCTGACGTGCTTTCGGTGCGCGACCTGATGGACCACGCGTCGATCTCCACGACGAGCAGATATCTCCATAGGCCAGAGGAGCGGCTGAGGGCTGATTTGGAGCGATTGACGCGCGACTGACCTGCTGCGGGTCCATGTTGGCTCAGTTTCTCCAACCTGCGGGAACAGTGCCGTCAGCCTGAAACCCGCATGCATGCTAGTTTTCAGGCGAAAGCGCACCAATCTGCACGAAAAGTACGATCACCTCAAAACAAGCGCCCCCGGCTGAAACCGCCCTCGCAATGACGCCACCAAACCTAGGTTGAAGAGCGAACAGGAACTCCTGTGAGATCAACAACTTACGAATCCGACCCCGCGCCGTTGCTGGCTTCCCGTACCGTCACTTATTGCACTGAAAACGAGTGGCCCCCGGGGAAGCAATTACAGCAGCAGCCACACGCTGATGGGCACGATCAGCAGATCGTCCACATAGCCCAGCACTGGGATGAAGTCGGGGATCAGATCAATCGGGCTGAAGGCGTAGGTCGTCACGAGCGCGGCAAAGGCACGAGCTGCCCACGGTGTCCTGGCGTGTCTCATCGCAAAGTGTCAAGCTTGAGCGCTTGAATCCAGACTCTGATCGCCGCTCTTGACACTGGATTTCGACGTTGAATGTTGATTGACATGCTGGCTTGAGTGAGCGATTGAACCTTCGCTCATCCTTGAAAGGCCAAGCCCCGCAAACACCTGCGCCGCCCATTTCAGGGCATAGCCTCCCGACAATCCGCTCGTGGATCTCAAACCTCTGGTCACGCTGCTGGCTATCGTCAACCCGCTGGCCTGCGTGCCGTTCTTCATTCATTTCACGCACGACTTCGCGCCTGAACAGCGCCGCCGGACGGTCTGGATAGCCTCGGTCACGGTCTTCATCGTCATCGCCGTCAGTGCGCTGCTCGGGCTTCAGATCCTCACCTCGGGATAAAGGCTGTAAATCGAAGTGTTGAGAGACCTGGGGGCAGTGCAGCTCACCTCAATGCGGGAACGCACCTTGCGTCGAACGGAGGTCAGAGGACAAGTACGGCAAGCCTCGATCGATATACTGAAATAACTGCAAATTGTCTGCGCCAACGTGAGGTGATGAGATGGGTTTGCCACTGGAAATCGAGATGGACGTTGCGACCATCGAGCACATCGATGCAGTGCCGGCCATTCTCAACCTTGCATGCGAGGCGACCGGCATGGGCTTCGCCGCCGTCGCCCGGGTGACACAGGACCGCTGGGTGGCTTGCGGCGTGCTCGACAAGATCGGGTTTGGTCTGAAGCCTGGAGGAGAGTTGGTCGTAGGTACCACCATCTGTGACGAGATCAGGCGGTCCGGTAAGGCAGTCACCATCGACCACGTGAGTGAAGACGCAGCGTTTTGCAGCCATCCGACGCCCGCGATGTACGGGCTGCAGAGCTACATCTCGGTGCCACTTTTCCTGCGCAATGGCGAGTTCTTCGGCACGCTTTGCGCCATCGATCCCAACCCCCACCGCGTCAGTGAGCCTCAGACGGTCAGAGCTTTTGAGCTGTGGGCTGAACTCATCGCCTTTCACATTGAGGCGCAGCGCCAATTGGCCGCCACAGCCATCGAACTGCGCAATGAGCGGCAAGTGGCCGAATTGCGCGAACAGTTCATCGCCGTGCTGGGCCATGATCTTCGCAGCCCGCTGACCGCCATCGGCAGTGGTGCCAAGATGCTGCAGGAAGAGCAGCTCACGACCCCAGGTCGCTCGGTCCTGAAGATGGTGTCGGACAGCGCAACACGCAGCTTGGGCATCGTGGACACCGTACTCGATTTCGCCAGGGCACGGCTGGGAGGCGGGCTGGCGCTGCAGACGCAACCGGGCGCGGAACTGCGCCCTGTGCTCGAACAGGTGATTGCCGAGTCCCGCTCCACGCACCCTGATCGCGAGTTTCGCGCGCATTTGGCTGAACTTCCACCGCTGCCCGCTGACAGTGGGCGGGTGGCCCAGTTGCTGTCCAACTTGTTAGGCAATGCACTCAGGCATGGCGCGCCGGAAGGGCCGATCGATATTCACGCAAAAGTAACCGCAAGCCACTTCGAACTGAGCGTCACCAACCCGGGCCCCGCGGTGCCTGCCGAGCTGCTAGGCCAGGCCTTCAAGCCCTTCCTGCGGGGCAAGCCTCGGACTCGGGGCAACGGCCTGGGGCTGGGTCTTTACATCTCTCAGGAGATTGCCAAAGGCCATGGGGGTACGCTTACGGCACAAAGCACGGGCGGAGAAACCCGGTTCACCTTCAGCATGCCCCTGGCTGTCCATTAGCCCTGGGTTCGGGTTTCCCCACTGCGAGCAACCTTCGTCCTGCAGCCATCGGCCTCGTCGACGCTTTCAGTTCTGCAAACGGCGCAAGGTCAACTGGGCCCGAAGGCCGTCTTGGCTGATGAACTCGACTTGCGCGCCGACTTGTCGGCTCAGAGCCCGAATGAGTTCCATGCCTATGGAGTTAGAACCGCCCTGCGGCGGGGCGCCTTCCAGACCGGGCCCTGAGTCGCTGACAGCGATGTAGGTGTGGGTTGCGTCAGAGCTGATCTCCACGAGTACATCGCAGTGTTCCCCGGTGCGGCGCATGCGCCCCGGTCTTCTCGGCGCCAGGCCGTGCTTGAGGGCGTTGGAAATGAGTTCATTGAGAAGTAGGCCCAGCGGTGTAGCCACTTCGATGGAGACATTCACCGGCTCTGCAATCACGGCGAGCCGGGCATCCGGAGCGTAGGTGCCGCGCAGGATGTCACCCAGGTTCTGGGCATAGTGGCCCAAATCGATCTGGGAAAGTGAGTCGCTGCCGTAGAGTTGCTCGTGCACGATGGCCATGGACCGCACGCGTCCCACGCAGTCCGCCAGCACTGAACGCACCTCTGCCGCGTTGCTCTGCGAAGACTGCAGGCCAAGCAAGCTGGACACTACCTGAAGGTTGTTCTTGACTCGGTGGTGTACTTCTTTGAGCAAGACTTCCTTTTCACGCAAAGAGCGTTTCATGGCCTCGAAGGCGCTCACACGCTCGCTGACATCGCTCACGCTGGCCAGTACGCACCTCTGGCCTGCGATATCTGCTCCAGCAGCCCGAACCTCGACCCGCAACCGCTGCCCGTCCAGCCTCGAGGCCGTCCATGTCTCAGTCGGATGCTGGCTCTTCACAGTGCCTTCAGACACTACGCTGTTTGCCAGGGGGTAGTCCGGCAACAATTCGCTCAAGCTCATCCCCAGCAGCCCGCTGCGTGCGGATGCAAACAGAGTCTCGGCGGCGGCATTGGACCTCTGGATGACCCCATTTGGAGCGGTCATGAGCAGGGCTTGCGGAGCCAGTTCGAACAGGTCATCGAAGCGACCCTCGCTGGCATCGAGCGCGCGGTTGCGTTCTGCGAGCATGCGCTCCAATTGCTGGCGCTGTACTGCGAGTTCGAGAAACACCCGCACCTTGGCCAGAAGCGTCTCGGGGTGGTAGGGCTTGATGATGTAGTCGACAGCGCCAGTGGTGTAACCGCGGAAGACGTGCGAGTCATCGAAAAAGGCAGCCGTCATGAAAATGATCGGGATTCGGCTCGTGGCCTCGTCTGCAAGCAGAATCTCAGCCAGTTCATAGCCATCCATCTCGGGCATCTGCACGTCCAGGATCGCCAGCGCAAAGCGGTGGCGTAGACACAGTCCCAGCGCCTCCTCTCCACTGCCAGCACGCACCACACGCGCGCCTACGCTGCCCAAAACACGCTCCAAGGCCACCAAGTTAGCCGGCGTGTCATCAACGGCCAGGATGAGCAGTTCCTCGGTGACGGGGAGATCTGACCGGACATCCGGCCGCCACCTGGGGTTGCCTGCGCTCATCGCAGTACCCGCTTCTTGTATATACGTGCCTGGGCGTCCACTACATCGAACCGCTTTTCCACCGCCGTGAAGGAGATGGACTCGTTGTTTCCTAGGCAGAGATAGCCGCCGTGATCCAGGCTTTCCCAGAACATCTCCAACACGGCGTCCTGAAGTTCTCGATTGAAATAGATCAGCACGTTTCGGCAGATCACGACCTGCATCTCACCGAAGGACTTGTCCATCGCCAAGTTGTGGCGGGCGAAGGTGATGTTCTGGCGCAATCGTGAATCCATGACACCAGCTTCCCGCCCCGCGAGGTAATAGTTGGATAGCGAGTAACTGCCGCCGAATTCGAAGTAGTTGCGCCCGCCCTGCGCCAGGATCTCCAACGGGTAGACCCCGGTACGGGCAGTCTCCAGTGCAGCCGCGCTGAGATCAGTGGCGTAGATCCGGGCGCGCGCAGACAAGCCGCCCTCCACCAGCAGGATGGCCAGCGAATAGAGCTCTTCTCCAGTGGCGCAACCTGCATCCCAGATCTTGACGTGCGGCCAGGTACGCAGCATCGGCAGCACCCGGTCTCGCACAGCGGTGTAGAAGTGCGGATCGCGGAAGAGAGCGGTGACGTTGACCGAGAAGTAGCCGATAACCCGGTAGAACGTTGAGGGGTCACGCAACACCTGGCCGGTGAGTTCCGACACCGTAGAACAGCCCAGGTCCTCGCAGCACTGCTCGACGCGACGCACCACCGTTTCACGGGCATAGTCGCGGAAGTCGTAGCCATAACGCAGGAAAAGGGCCTCCAGCAAAAGGGCTACCTCGATGTGGTGGACATCCGCCGCCTTGTGGATGCTCGGCATCGAGGGACTCCGCTCCGGTGGCTTCAACGCTGAGGCAGTCAAGAGGGTTGTCCGGCTCAACGGAACATGAGAACGCGCATTAGCGAGGTCAGTCGATCAGGATCGACTGGCTTGCTGAGGTAGTCAGTGCAGCCCGCCTCCAGGCAGCGCTGACGGTCCTCGCGCATTGCCTTGGCCGTCAGTGCGATCACCGGCAACTGGCTGAAGGAAGGGTCCTGACGCAGACGTCGGGCCACTTCGTAGCCGTCCATCACCGGCATCATCATGTCCAGCAGGACCAGATCAGTGTCGGGGTGCTCGGCCAACAAGGCCAGCGCTCGCTCGCCGTTCTCAGCCTTGATCGGGTTGACACCATGCCCGGCCAGCATCCTCGCCATCGCGAACATCGTGCGCATGTCGTCTTCGACGATGAGCACCTTCTTGCCGCGCAAGGGCTCGTCGGATTGGCGCAGGTGGAAAATCGCCTGGCGCTTGTCCTCCGGGAGCTCCTGAACCACCCGGTGCAGGAACAGCGCCACCTCGTCGATCAGCCGCTCCTGGGAGCGAACGTCCTTGATGATGATGGAATCGGAGAAATGCCGCAGAAAGAGCTCTTCTTCCATCGTCAATTCCCTGACCGTGTAGATGATCACGGGCGGGAGGTTGTCAGTCTTCGAGGACCAGGTCTGCAGCAGTTCAACGCCAGACATGTCCGGCAGTCCCAGGTCCATCACCACGAGTTCGTAGCGTGTGCTGGCCAGCATGGCCAGCGCCTCTTTGCCGGTACTTGCGGAGTCGGCCTTCACGTTGCCGTTGCCGATCACTCTCACGGTTTCGTCGCGCATCAGCGGGTCGTCTTCAATGACCAGGACGCGCTTGGCCGCATGCGCAGAGGCAGCGTCCAGCCTGCGCAGCACCTCATCGATCTGCTCCTGGGCCACTGGCTTGGCGGTGTGCCCGATCGCGCCGATGCCCAAGTTGGCCTTGGAGGCGGGCTCCACTGAAATGATGTGGACGGGAATGTGTCGCAGCGACAGGTCCTGTTTGAGTTCGGACAGCACCGTCCAGCCATCGATGCCCGGCAGTTCGATGTCCAGCACCACGCCGTCGGGACGGTGCACCCGAGCAAGTTCCAGCCCACTCTCACCGGACGTCGCATGCAAGCACTTGAAGCCCCGCTGGCGCACATGCTCGATGAGGATCTTGGCAAAGCGCAGGTCATCCTCGATCAGCAGCAGTGACCGGTCTTGCGGGCCGATGGCGCCGCGGTCGTCGTCCAGCGCGGGAACTGGCGTCTGCAGGGCGGGCCTTTGCAACACGCCCATTGCGGCAGGCCTCCTGCCAAAGCCGGAAGTGTTGGCCGAAGTCGCTGCCTTGGCCTGCGCCGGTGCCGGTGCGGGCAGCGCTTCCGCGCCCGTCGGGACCACCGTATCGGAAGCGGATTCCGCAGCCGCATTCGAAAGGGCCTCAGGCATGTACAACGTGAAGGTGGACCCCTGCCCAGGCTGGCTGCTTACGTGGATCTCGCCGCCCAGCAAATTGGCCAGCTCACGTGAAATGGACAACCCCAGGCCTGTACCACCGTACTTCCTGCGGTCGCCCGTGTCGGCCTGCTGGAAAGCCTCGAAGATGACTTTCTGCTGGTTTTCCGGAATACCTATGCCGGTGTCGATGACGTGCACGGCCACCGATCGAGCCAGGTCGAACCCAGCCCTGCGGAAACGGGTGTCCGAGGGCGGTCGAGCGAAGCGCACGCTCACCCCACCTTGCTCGGTGAACTTCAGCGCGTTGCCGATCAGGTTCTTCAGGATCTGACCCAGGCGCTGCGGGTCTGTCACCAGGCGGCTCGGCGCCCCAGGCTCGGCCGTCACCTTGAAGGTCAGCCCCTGCGCATGGGCCATGTGCTCAAACTGCGACACCAGCGTGCGTGCCACATCGTGGACGTCCACATCGGCCAGCCGGAGCTCCATCTTGCCAGCCTCGATCTTGGAAAGGTCCAGGATTTCATTGATGATGTTCAACAGATCACTGCCGCTGTCGAAGATGACGCCTGCCGACTCCACCTGATCTGGCGTCAAGTTGCCGGTGGCGTTGTCACGCAAGGAGCGAGCCAGCAGCAAAAGGCTGTTGAGTGGCGTACGCAGTTCGTGCGACATGTTGGCCAGGAACTCTGACTTGTACTTGCTGGCCAGCGCCACCTCCTGCGCTTGAAGCACCAGCGTACGTCGCGCCTGCTCGGTTTCGTTGCGCTGCTGTTCCAGCTTCTCGTTCTGTTGCTGCAGTTCAGTGTTGGCCAGCTCTATCTCGGTCTGCTGGGCCTGAAGCTTTTGCTCCGAGGCCAGGAGCTCTGTGGTCTGCTCTTCCAGCTCGGCGTTGGTGGCCCGCAGTCGGTCCTGCTGCGCTTCCAGTTCAGAAGCCAGTTGCTGCGCTTTGGCCAGCGCTTCTGCAGCCACGGCTCTGGCAGTGGCGGCCTCCAGGGCTACAGTGATCATGGGAGCGGCCTGACGCAGGTACTCCATCGCGCCTTCGCCCAAGACCTTGATAGACGCCAGTTCGACAGCACCCTTGATCTCGCCTTCCAGCATCAACGGGGTCACATACAGGTGCCGAGCGTCGGCCTCACCCAACCCCGAAGCGATCTGCAGGTACCCCTCTGGCAGGTCAGCCACGTGCACCTGCTTGCGCTCCAACACAGCCTGCCCCAGGATCCCATCTCCGGGCATGAACCGCACCGCATGCCCCTTGCGATGGGTGAACGCGTGGCTGGCCAGCAAGCTCAAGCCCTCGCCAGACTCCTCCCGCACGTAGAAAGCGCCCACCTGGGCACCTGCGTACTCGCTGAGTTCGGAGATGATCCGCCGCGCCAGGTTCTCAAGCGCGCTGGTCACCTGGAAGACAGCATTAAGGCGGGCGATGCCGGCTACCACCCACTCCTTCTCATCGCGCAGGGCCGATGCACGGCGCTCTTCGGTCACGTCGCGCAGATTCAGGAATATTCCCGTCAGCACACCCTGCGCGTCGCGCCAACCCTGCGCCTTCAACACGACGTCTCTGCGTTGACCGTCTCGGGTGCGTAATCCCATGGCGGCCTCAATGGCCTGCCCTGAGTTCTGCGCCTGTGCATGATGTCGGGAAGCCTGCTCTGGGTCGACAAACAGCGTGCTGAAGTGGGCATCCTGAAGGCCCTGCAGACTGAGACCAAACATCTCCAAGGTGGCTGCATTGCAGTCGGTGATGCGACCCTGCGCACTCGTCAGCAGCACAGGGTCACTCCCAGCATCCAGCAGGGCCCGAACCATCACGGCCTGCGCACTCGCCGCCCGCTCGGCGCGCCGCGTAGCGCTGCCGTCATGCAAGGTGACCAATAGATTGCGCGGGCCGCCATCTTCACTCGGCACCACCGCAGCGCTCAGACTGCACTCGCGAGCGCTGCCATCGGCACCC
Source organism: uncultured beta proteobacterium (assembly GCA_903885585.1). Taxonomy (GTDB): domain Bacteria; phylum Pseudomonadota; class Gammaproteobacteria; order Burkholderiales; family Burkholderiaceae_C; genus Rubrivivax. The sequence goes on along the minus strand of CAISJH010000093.1, from coordinate 5,765 downwards.
ACCAGCGCACATTCGCAGTCATGGATTGCGCCGCGGGCCCTAGCCTTGTCCAGCGCGCTGAGCACCGCCTCGGCATCACCGAAGTGTGTCCAAATGGCACTGCCCAACAAGGGGGTGGTTCCGCTGGACAACAGCACCTGTGCCGCAGGATTGGCCTTGACCACCTGCCCGTTATGGCTCACAAGCAACAGTGCGTGCGGGTAGGCATCGAACCACTCCAGGGCGCTGACGGCACGGGCAGCCACCGCCCGGGATTCAGCCTGCGCCTGGGTCACCCAGAATGCCGCCAAGGACATGGCCACCAGTGCCACAAGACCCAATGCGAGCCAATGCACTGCGCTCAACTGAGGGGTCAGCAACAGCATGAGCCCTGTGACACAACCCGTGGCGGCAAGCAGCGCGCTCAGCTTGAAAAGCCAAACAATTCGGTCAGACAGCATAGGAACTCCGGAGACCAAAGAAGCCGAGCACAAGTCAGCACCCGCGGGCAAGACCCGTTACAAGCAAGAAGATCCAGGTCATTCTCACCCGATAAAGCGCGCGCCCAACATACTCCACAGAACATCGAGTTGTCGGTAGCTCGCGGGCCCGGCAAGATGCTCGGTCACCACAAAGTGGTGCGAAAAACCGACCGCACTTGCCTGTATCGGCCACCGCCCCTGAGAATGCCGCTAGTTCGTGATGGACGCATGCTCATTAACCCCTACAAAAGGAAGGCTTTGCATGCGCGGTGGGCAGCACGCACTCCACAAGGCAGAGCCTCTCACCATGGGCTCTGCGCAGGACATACCCGGCGTTGATGGGGGTGCAGGTGAAACTTTTGCCTAATGCAGCGCAAGGCTCCGCGATCAAGGGCCGACTTTTGATCGTGGAGGACGAGTCGCTGATTGCCCTCGACCTCGAAAGACGTCTGATCCGAGCAGGTTATGAAGTGCTGGGCGTCGCGGATAACCACGACGACGCACTGATGCTGTTCCGGTCGCATCAGCCTGATCTCGTGCTGATGGACGTCCATGTGCGCGGCGAGGTCGACGGCATCCAAATCGCCCAGACCATGGGTTCGTTGGGCGACGTGCCGGTGATCTTTCTGACCGCCTATGCCGACGACGAAACCATCCAGCGCGCGGCTGAAACATCACCCTACGGCTATTTGCTCAAACCTTTTGATGACCGCACCCTGGCAGCCACCATCACTGTGGCGCTGGAGAGGCACGCGGCGGACACTCGATTGCGTCTGCTGGGTGCAGCCTTTGAGCACGCCACCTTGGGCATCATGCTGCTGGCCACCCGAGGCGATGGGTGTCGCACTGTGTTCTGCAACGACGCGTTCTGCGTCATGTCTGGCGCGAGCCGTCAAGAAGTCCTGAGCCAGGAGCCGTGGTTCCTGTACCCGGTCGACAAGCATACCGACAACCTGCGACTGCAGGACGCCATCGTGGCGCGCACACCGTTCCAGATGAACCTGCTGGGAAAGCGCACCAACGGTCAGGAGTTCTGGAGCACCGTGACCCTGTCTCCGGTGCCGGACCGCAACGGCAACCTTTCGCACATGCTTGCCTTCCATGCCGACATCACCCGGCAACGCGAGGCCGAGGATGGGCTGGCGCGCAGTCAACGGCTGGAACTGATGGGCCGCCTGAGCGCAGGAATCGCCCACGACTTCAACAACATTCTCAGCGCCATCATGGGCTTTTCGGAGATGGCTCTGTGGGATGCACGGGAAGACCGCCAAAAGGCCCACTTGGAAGGTGTCGTGCACGCAACTGAGCGCGGCGCCTTGCTGACCCGCAAGCTCCTGGACCTCTCGCGCTCGAGCGCGCACCGGCCTCAGGGTTCTTGCGACTTGCTGCAGGTGGTGCAACTGAGCTTCCGGATGGCCCAGCGCTTGGCCGGCCCGCAGATCAAGGTGACGCTGGACCTCAACAGCGAGCCCATGTGGGTGGGTCTTGACTCCACCTCTCTGGAGCAGATCCTGCTCAATCTGGTGGCCAATGCGCGTGATGCCATGCCCGGCGGTGGAAAGATTCACATCGAGGTGCAGCGTCCAGTCGAGGCCTCTGGAGCGCTGGAACCCCGGCAATACGTACGACTGGCTGTGGGGGATTCTGGAGCGGGGATGAGCGATGACACCATCGCGCGCGTATTCGAGCCGTTCTTCACCACCAAGGCACTGGGAACAGGCCTGGGCCTGGCCACATGCCGAGTGCTGGTTGAGCAAGCCGGTGGCCGCATGCACGTGGAAAGCCAGATCGGGAGGGGCAGCCGCATCAGCGCAGACTTCCCTCTGGTGAGTGCCAGCAGGCCAGAGCAGGAGGCATCAGCCCCAGCGCTCCGGGACCTGGCCCAGGGCGGTGCAGGTGGCGCCGTGTGTGTGCTCGTGGAGGAGGATGCGCTGCTACGGCGCGCATCGGTGCAGGCCTTGTCTCACGTAGGCTTCAAGATCATCGCTCCGATCAGTGGCGAAGCGGCCTGTCGAGAAATGGAAACGTTGGGCAAGTCGCTCGCTTTGCTGGTGTGCGACATGACTTTGTCAGGCATACCGGCGTCCGCCGTCTTCGATTACGCACGCGCCGCTGCGCCGCAAGCCGCCCTGATCGCCACGTCGGCCAATTTCAACCACTCCAATGACGACTGCGGGCCGCAGGTCGCCATGCTGTGGAAGCCCTTTGCAGCGGCCACCCTGGCTCGCTGGGCCCTGGACGCGGTGGGCCCAGGCACTCCGGCAGCCAAGACCGTTCACTCAGGATCACGGCCTACGGCCACTGCCGCCATCGCGCCGCAAGCCCCAGAGAGCCAAGGACTGTCCGTGCTGCTGGTGGACGACGACGATCATGTGCGTGAAGCGCTGGCCGGGCTGCTACAGCAAAGAGGACTGTCGGTGGTGCAAGTGTCCACCGTTGCCAGTGCCATGACCGCAGCCGAGGCCCAGGAGTTCCAGCTCGCGGTGATCGACGTCTTGCTGCCTGATGCGGACGGTCTGAGCCTGCTCGCCAAACTGAGGGAGTTCGACGCCCTGTTGCCCGTACTGGTGATCACCGGGCAGTCATCGGTGGACTCGGTGCAGCGAGCCATGCGCGGCCGGGCAGCCGGGTTCCTGCTGAAGCCGATCGCGCCCGACCTCTTCCTGCAGGAGGTAGACCGCACCCTGCGGGAGGCGCAAGTGCAGCGCCTGCAGCACAAGCTGCTGCTGGCACGTGGAGAGTTCCAGCCCTTGCTGATGGACCTGGACGCTACCGAGCGGCGCTTTGCAGAGTCGCTTCGCGAGCTGTACGTGGTGTTCCAACCCCTGGTACGAAGCCACGACTCCTCTATTTATGCCTTCGAGGCCCTGATGCGCAGCCACGGACCGATTCAAAACCCGTCCGAGTTGTTGACTGCGGCGGAAGTACTGGGCCGAATTGAAGAGCTGGGCCGCCAGGTTCGCAGTTGCGTCGCAACGGTTATGGCCGAACATCCCGGCCGCTTCGAGCCTGTCTTCGTGAACCTGCATCCAGTCGAGTTCAGTGCCGACGTCCTGCTCAGAGATGATGAGCCCCTGCGCCCACACGCATCGCGCGTGGTGTGGGAAGTCACCGAGCGTGCGCAGCTGGCCCAGCGCGACCAGATCAGCGACACCGTCAAGCACTTGCACGCTGCCGGCTACAGGGTGGCCATCGACGACCTGGGTGAGGGTTATGCCGGCCTGTCGCTGCTGGTCACCATGTCCCCTGATGTGGCCAAGCTGGATATGTCCCTGGTGCGAGGCCTGGAAGATTCCCACATGAAGCGGGCACTGGTGTCATCCCTGGTCAGCGTGTGCCGGCGTGCACGGACTTTGGTGGTGGCCGAGGGCGTGGAGTCCGCAAGTGAAGCCGCACTGCTGGTGGACATTGGCTGTGACCTGCTGCAGGGCTACCTGTTTGCCCGCCCAGGTGCGCCCTTCCCGGAAGTTATCCAGCGCAATGAGAGCACAAGGCACTGACACTTTGACGAGGCAGTGCAACAAGACTGCTTGTCACAACGCTTTCTGACTGTTGCATCACCAGGCTCAACGCCCAGCTCATGTCCCAACCTGATCCGAATCCCGGCGCCATCACTGCAACAGGCCTGTCGTCCCTGATTGCGCAGATGGCCGAACACACCCGGGACGCCGTCCTGATCACCGAGGGCAGACCCATAGACGACGAGGGACCCCGGATCCTCTACGTCAATCCGGCCTTCACCCGTATGACGGGCTACACGGCCGAGGAAGTCCTGGGTTGCACACCCCGGCTGCTGCAGGGGCCCCGGACGTCCCGTGCCGAGCTCGACCGGCTGCGCGCCGCACTGGAGAACTGGCAACCGGTGCGGGTGGAATTGCAGAACGTTCGCAAGGACGGCAGCGAGTTCTGGGTTGAACTGGACATCACGCCTGTGATGGGCCCGTCGGGATGGTTCGAGTACTGGCTGTCTGTTCAGCGTGAGAGCAGCGAGCGGCAGCGCTTTGACGAGCAGCGCCGACTGTACGAGCTGATCCTGGCCCACGTGGACCAAGGCATCGTGGTGGCTGACGCCTTGCGCCCTGACTGGCCCATCGAGTTCGTCAACGCCGGCTTCACGCGCATCACCGGGTACACCGCGCAGGAGACCCTGGGTCGGAACTGTCGCTTCCTGCAGGGCCCTGGATCGGAACCTGAGTCGCGCGCTAGGCTGCGCAGAGCCATTGAGCGCTCTGAGCCTGTGACCGTGGAAATGCTGAACTACCGAAAGGACGGCTCGGAGTTCCCCGTCATGATCTCGCTGTCGCCCTTGCGCGACGCGCGTGGCAACGTCATCAAGTACGCCGCCGTGCAGCGAGACCTGACCGAGAACCGGCGCCGCGAGAAAGAGATGGTGTCGGCGCAGCGGCTCAAGGCCGTGGGCGAGATGACGGGCGGCATCGCGCACGACTTCAACAACCTGCTCACTTCCATCAGCGGCTCGGCGGAGTTGCTTGCCAGACGACTGGCTCATGATCCGGAACTGAGCCCTCTTGTGCAATCCATAAGCCAAGCAGCCGAAGGCGGAGCCAGGCAGGTCAGGCGCCTTCTGGGCTTTTCGCGCACGACGATGCTGGCGCGCGGGCCGGTGGACCTGAACTTGGTGATTGGCCAAGTGGAGCAGCTGCTGAGCCGGTCCTTGCGCGATGACATCGAGCTGCGGATCTCGCGCCCGTTGCCGGTGCGCTGGGTGGATGCCGAGGCGGTGCAGTTGGAGGCGGCCCTGCTCAACTTGGTGCTCAACGGACAGGACGCCATGCCCAAGGGCGGAAGGATCGAGCTGTCAGTCAGAAGCCGCTTGCTTCCTGGCGAAGACGAGTGGGTCTACATCGAGGTGGCAGACACGGGCAGCGGCATGGGGCCACAGACGCTGTCGCGCATCTTCGAGCCCTTCTTCACCACCAAGGAGCCCGGCAAGGGCTCCGGTCTGGGATTGGCCATGGTCAAGGCTTTCGTGGAGCAGCTCGGTGGCCGCATCGACGTGGTCAGCCAGCCCAATGAAGGCACGCGCTTCACGCTGACGATCAAGGCTGCGGCCGAACCTCCCAGAACCACTGCCGCCCCTGTGGATGCAGCCGACAAGGCCACCACCCGCGCCTGCAGGGTGCTGATGGTCGAAGACGATGAGGTGGTGCGGCTCATCGGGCGCAACATGCTGGAAGCGCTGGGCCACACCGTGCTGCCCTGCAGCCAGGCCCAGGAGGCCCTCGACTGCTTAGCGGCAGGAGAGACCTTCGACATCCTGTTCACCGATCTGATGATGCCCGG
>CAISJH010000092.1 GCA_903885585.1 uncultured beta proteobacterium | reverse complement strand
GCCGGGATCTGCGCGATGGTGATCAGCCAGGAGCTGACCATGGCCGCGGCCACCAGGAACATGACCACAGCCGTGGTCTTGGCCGCTGAGGCAAACACGCCGTAGAGATCGCGCCACTTCAACTCGCGGTAGACCAGCGTCGAGACCAGCAGCGCATACACCGCCGCCACCACGGCAGCTTCGGTGGGCGTGAAGACGCCGAACCTCAGGCCCACCAGCACGATGATGGGCAGTACCAACGCCCAGGTGGCTTGACGGAAGGCTGAAACGCGCTGGGCCCAGCTGGCCTTGGGCGGAGGTGTGTTGCCCTCCTTGCGCGCCACCAACCACCAGGTGAAAGCGATGGCCACACCCATCATCAGCCCGGGGGCGATCCCCGCCATGAAGAGCTTGCTCACCGAGACCCCACCGGCCACGCCGAAGATCACGAAGCCGATGGACGGCGGGATGATGGGGGCAATGATGCCGGCCGAGGCGATCAGGCCGCCCGAGCGGGCCGGGTCGTGCCCCGCGGCGATCATCATCGGCAGCAGCAGGGAGGCCAGCGCCGCGGTGTCAGCCACCGCGGAGCCCGACAGCGCAGCCATCATCACCGCCGCCAGGATGGCCACATAGCCCAGGCCGCCGCGCACATGGCCCACCAGCGCACTGGCAAACACGACGATGCGCTTGGACAGACCGCCCGCGTTCATGATCTCGCCGGCCAGCATGAAGAAGGGCACGGCCAGCAGCGGGAAGCTGTTGGCCCCCTCTACCAGGTTCTGCGCCAGGATCTGCGCGTCGAAGTTGTCCAGCTGCAGCATCAGCGCGAGGCCCGAGACCAGCAGCGCGTAGGCGATGGGAACGCCCAGCGCCATGGCCAGCAGCAACGAGCCGATGAACACGAACAAGGTCATGACTGACCCTTGAGGTGCGGCCGGTCTTCGCTTTCCTGCACCATGACCAGATCAGCGTCGGTCATTTGATTCGTGACGGTGCGCCACAGGTCCAGCAGCAGCATGGGCGCCGTCAACACGGCAAACACCACGCCCACGCCCGACAGCCAGGCCATGGAAAGCTCGGACACCGGGGCTTCCACGTCCCAGCTGATGCGGGTCTGGGCCAGACTGCCTTGGAAGATGAGCCAGGTGATCCACAGCATCAGCAGTTGGGAGATCAACAGACAGGCCCGCTTGCCCGAACGCCCCAGACGCCCGACCAGCAGATCGGTGCCCAGATGCGCGCGCTCCTGCAATCCCACCACGGCGCCCATGAACGTCATCCAGACGAAGAACCAGCGCGACAACTCTTCCGACACCGTGATGCCGCTGTTGGCCGCATACCGCAACACCACGTTGCCGAAGACCAGCACCACCATGGCAGCCAGCAAGGCCACGATCACGGCCGTGAGGAAGCGGCAGTACGCGTGTACCCAGCGGTTGACCCAGTTCGTGTCCACAGGCTTCAATGTACGAACCAGTTAGTTTTCAGAAATCAGGGAAATCCCTGTCCTACGACGGGTCGGTCCCCTGCTCAGCGCCGGACGAAGCGCACGATCATCTCGATGACGCTGTCGCGCCGCGCGACGATGGACTCGGGGGAGTCGAAGTCACGCTGGAAGATGAGCGAGAAGGTGTGGCGGTTGGCGATGTTGAAAACGCTCAGCGCACTGATGGACATGTGCAGATCCACCGCATCCAGACCAGCGCGGAAGACCCCCGCCGCCACGCCCCGCTCGTACACCGAGCGCAGCCCCTGGATGGCGGGCACGTTCAGTTGCTGGATCTCGCTGCTCTGGCGCAGGTACTCCCCGCGATGGATGTTCTCCGTCATGACCAGGCGGATGAACTCGGGGTGCGCCCGCTGGTAGTCGAGCGTGAAACCCACCAGCTTGCGCAGGGCATCCTCGGGCGGCAGGTCTTCCAGATGCAGGTCGGCCTCAATCGACCGCATGCGCCGGTAGGCCTCCTCCAGCACCGCGATGTAGAGGCCTTCTTTGCTGCCGAAGTAGTAATAGATCATGCGCTTGCTGGTGCGCATGGCCTCGGCGATCACGTCGATGCGCGCCCCCGCCAGCCCCTTGTCGGCGAACTCGCGCATGGCCACTTCCAGGATGTCGGCCATCGTGCGCGCAGGGTCGTTGGTGCGCCCCGTGGCGTCGGCCTTGGGCGGACGACCGCGCCGCCGGGAGCCTTCATCGCCGGGCGTACTTTGTACTGTTTCGTCCATTTCTCGAATGTAGCAGCGCAGCGAGTGGGCTTGACGCCTCGCCCAACGAGCCCTAAAGTGATATCACTTTGAATTCACTTGAAGGATTTCTTGTGACACCGTCCGCCCAGATCACCATCGAGAGAACCAACACGTCCCTCAACGGCTATCTCGCCGCCGTGGCGGGTGTGGCCCTGATCGCCTTGCCCGTGATCAGTTTCGTGCTGGTGCCCAGCCTGGCCAACGCAGTCTGGACGATTCTGGTGCGGGTGCTGTTCATCATGTCGGGCGTCTTCTGCCTGGTGGGGCTGTACATGCTGCAACCGCGGCAAGCCGCCATCTTCACGCTGTTCGGCAAGTACGCCGGCACCGATCGCAGCGAAGGCCTGCGCTGGGCCAATCCGCTGTACATGAAGCGCAAGATCTCACTGCGCGCCCGCAACCTCAACGCGCCGACGATGAAGGTCAACGACAAGCGCGGCAACCCGATCGACATCAGCGCCGTGATCGTGTGGCGCGTCGAGGACACGGCCCAGGCCGTGTTCGAGGTTGATGACTACGAGGCCTACGTCACCATGCAGGCCGAAGCCGCCATCCGTCACATGGCCACGCTGTACGCCTACGACGAAGGTGACGACCTCGCCCCTGGCGAGACCACCCTGCGCTCTGGCGAAGCCGCCCTGGCCACCCTGCGCAGCCAACTGCAGGAGCGCTTCGCTGCCGCAGGCGTGCAGGTCGAGGATGCCAAGATCTCGCACCTGGCCTACGCGCCGGAAATCGCCCAGGTGATGCTGCGGCGCCAGCAAGCCGAGGCCATCATCAGCGCGCGCAGCCGCATCGTGCACGGCGCGGTGTCGATGGTGGAAGACGCACTCAAGGGCTTGTCGGAGCGCGCGATCGTGCACCTGGACGACGAGCGCAAGGCCGCCATGGTCAGCAACCTGCTCGTGGTGCTGTGTTCCGACAAGGACACGCAGCCGGTCATCAACGCCGGCACGCTCTACGGCTGATGGCCAGCCCTGGCAAGAAGAGCTACCCGCTGCGCATCGATCCCGCCCTGTGGGCCGAGATCGAGCGCCTGGCCGCGCAAGAACTGCGCAGCGCCAACGCGCAGGTGGAGTACCTGCTGCGCGAGGCGCTGGCGCGGCGTGGGCGCCGCCTGACGCCGGCTGCGCCAGCGCAAACGGACTCCAGACCTGACACCGGCGAACCACAAGGATGACATCATGCGACGACGCACCCTGCTCAACGCCACGCTGTCGGGCATGGCCCTGACCACGGCCGGCACCGTTGACGCATCACGCACCGCCACATCCGGTGCCGATGCCGACATGGCGCGCGTGCTGGCAGAGCGGTTGTCAATGCAGGGCATGGGCCTCGTCGCCGTCAAGTTGCAAGGCGAGCAAGTCCGCTGGGCCGGGGCCGGACGGCGCAGCACTCAGCACGCCGCATCACCCGACCTGAACACGCCCTTCGAACTCGGCTCCATCACCAAGACCTTCACCGCCCTGTTGCTGGCGGACATGACACTGAGAGGCGAACTCGGGCTGGATGATGCGGTGGAGGCCGTGCTACCGAGCGCCTTGAGACTGCGCGACGCCAACGGCACCGCCATCACCTTCGGAGATCTGGCCACCCACCGCTCCGGCCTGCCCCGACTGCCAAGCAACCTGCGGCGGCCCGATGGCGAGGATCCCTACGACTACGCAGACAAAGACCTGTGGGACTTCCTGGCGAACTGGAAGCCCACGACGGCCCGGCAGGTGCGATGGGAGTACTCCAACCTGGGCTACGGCCTGCTCGGCGAAGCGCTGGCCCTGCGACACCGAACGACATTCGCCGAACTCCTGAGCACCCGGATCCTCACCCCTCTGGGCCTCGATGGCATGAGGCTGGCCCTGCGCGAAACCACCGTACCGAATCTGGCGCCTGGCCACGACGCCCAGGGGCGACCAGCCGCCCTTTGGCGGTTTGGAGCCATGGCCGCGGCCGGAGCCCTGGCAGGGTCTGCGAAAGACCTCGCTCGATACGCGCAGGCCGCATTGGGTGTCTTCGACCACCCGCTCAAGGCCGCCTTTGCACTGGCCTTCGCCACCCGAGCAGAGGGTCCCAGTGCCATGAATCCGACCTCTCTGGCCTGGCTCTCGGCGCCGCTGATGCAACGCCGCGTGCTGACCCACGACGGCGGCACCGCCGGCTACTCCACGTCTTTGTTCATCGACCCGACAAACGGGGGCGCATCACTCGTGTTGTCCAACGCCGCGGTGCCCGTGCAGGATCTGGCTATCCACTTTCTGGAGCCCCGCGTGCCCGTACGGGACTTGCAGGCCGAACGCCGCCAGACCGAACAGCTGGCCATCCGGGTAGCAGCCCAGGCCATGGCCGAGCTGACGGGCATCTACGCGCTGCAGCCCCAATTCAAGGTGACAGTCACAGTGCGCGACGGACGGCTTTTCGCTCAGGCCACGGGGCAAGGCGAGTTCGAACTCTTCGCGACTGAGGGCAGGCGCTGGTTTGCAAAGGTCGCCGCACTGGAGGTGCACTTCGAGGGTGTGGAGGGTCCACCGAAGGCGTTTGTGCTGCACCAGGCAGGCCAGCGCCTCAGATTCATCAGGGAGTGAGCCCGCAGGTGCGGTATCGCGGGCTTGCACAGGCACCCCCGATAGACTGCCACCCATGCCCAAGGACACCTCGCGCGCTGCCGCCAAATCGCCCAAGTCGCTCAGCGGCCTGATCCCCTTTCTGCAGCCCTACCGGGGGCGCATCGCGCTGGCGGTGGTCTTCCTGGTGATGGCGGCCACCAGCACCCTGCTGCTGCCCGTGGCCTTGAAGTCGCTGATCGACCAGGGGCTGGTGGCCGCCGATCCGGGCGAGCGGGTGATGGCGCTGCGCCAGCACTTCGGCGCCCTGTTCGCCGTGGGTGCCGCGCTGGGCCTGTTCTCCGCCCTGCGCTTCTATATGGTCACCTGGCTGGGCGAGCGCATCACGGCCGACCTGCGCGACGCCGTCTACGCCCACGTGGTGCGGCAAAGCCCCGAGTTCTTCGAGACCACCCAGACCGGCGAGGTGCTCAGCCGCCTGACCACCGACACCACCCTGGTGCAGACCGTGGTCGGCTCATCCCTCAGCATGGGGCTGCGCAACGCCGTGATGGGCGCCGGTGCGTTGCTCATGCTGGTCATCACCAACCCGGTGGTGATGACGCAGGTGCTGGGCATCCTGGTGCTGGTGGTGCTGCCCAGCCTGTACTTCGGCCGGCGCGTGCGCAAGCTGAGCCGCGCCAGCCAGGACCGGGTGGCGGATTCCAGCGCCATTGCGGCAGAGGTGCTCAGCGAGATCCCGGTGGTGCAGAGCTATGTGCAGGAAGCACGGGAGGCGCAGCGCTTCCACGAGAGCACCGAAAGCGCCTTCGAGACAGCGCGCAAGCGCACCCGCGTGCGCTCGATGCTCGTGGCCTTCATCATCACCGCCACCTTCGGGGCGCTGCTGTGGGGCCTGTACCAGGGTACGCAAGCGGTGCTGCGAGGCGACATCACGGCCGGGCACCTGGGACAGACGGTGGTGTTCGTCATGATCCTGGTGGGCTCGGTGGCGGTGCTCTCCGAGGTCTACGGCGACCTGCTGCGCGCCGCCGGCGCCACCGAGCGCCTGATGGAACTGCTGTCCACGCGCTCACCCGTGGCCGACCCGCCGGCGCCGCAGGCCCTGCCGGCAGTGCAGGGCGGCTCGGCGGTGGCGTTCGAAGCGGTAAATTTCCATTACCCCTCGCGCCCGGGCCAAGCGGCGCTGCAAGACTTCAACCTGCAGGTGGCGCCCGGTGAAACGGTGGCCCTCGTCGGCCCCAGCGGGGCGGGCAAGAGCACGGTGCTGCAACTGCTGCTGCGCTTTTATGACACCACCTCCGGCGTGGTGCGGGTGGACGGGGTGCCGGTGCTACAAACGTCGCTCTCGGCGCTGCGCGCGCGCGTGGGCATCGTGCCGCAGGACAGCACGGTGTTCTCCACCTCCGCGCGCGAGAACATCCGTTACGGCCGCCCTGACGCCAGCGACGCCGAGGTGGAGGCCGCGGCCCGCGCCGCCTTCGCGCACGACTTCATCACCGCCCTGCCCGAGGGCTACAGCACCTTCCTGGGAGAGCGCGGCGTGCGCCTGTCGGGCGGGCAGCGCCAGCGCATCAGCATCGCCCGCGCCATGCTGAAGAACCCGCCGCTGCTGCTGCTGGACGAGGCCACCAGCGCGCTGGACGCCGAGAGCGAGCGCATGGTGCAAGCCGCGCTCGAGTCGGCCATGAGTGGGCGCACCACCATCGTCATCGCCCACCGCCTGGCCACCGTGCTGCGCGCCGACCGTATCGTGGTGCTGGACCAGGGCCGCATCGTCGACATCGGCCGGCACGAGGAGCTGGTGGCGCGCGGCGGGCTGTATGCGCGGTTGGCGGCGATGCAGTTTGGTGCGCAGGCCAGCTGATCGACATAATCAGCGCTCCCCGTTATCAGCCGCAACAGGTTCCAGCCATGGCCTTGCGATCAAGATCCCCAAAACGTGAAGTGCAGCTTCAATTGAACTCCAAGATTCTGGATCGGGCCCAAGAACTGGGCATGGACGTTTCAGAGACCGTGGATGAACTGTTGGCCGAGGTGGTCAACAAGCGTTACTGGGAACGCTGGAACGAAGATAACAAAGAGGCTATCGCGGCCTACAACGAGCGCATTGAGCGCGAAGGCATTCCGCTGGCTCGCTACCGTACCTTCATGCGAGGTTCCTGAGCAACTCAGACCATGGCGAGATTCGACGTCTACGCAAACCCGGATGCCTCCGAGAGCAACCACACGCCATACCTGTTGGACGTTCAGAACAATTTCATAGACCACCTGAGCACCCGCGCGGTCATTCCACTCAGAACCACTGCGGCATTTGGAGTGAGGGCTCGCGATCTGAACCCGATCGTGCAGGTGGGAGACGACTCCTTGGTCCTGGATACCGCTGCGATCGGCGTGGTGCCGTTGAATGCCCTGCGCAGACCTGTTGCGGATCTGCGTGACCCGCGGGGGACCATACACAGCGCCCTTGACACCTTGTTCGGAAGTTACTGACTTGACCTCCCCCACCCACACACGCCCCGCCCGCTCTCAGTACGAAGACTTCATGCGCCATGTGCGCGACCACGGCGTGGCCAAGGGTGACCGCACGGGCACCGGCACCACCAGCGTGTTCGGCCACCAGATGCGCTTCGATCTGAACGAGGGCTTTCCGCTGGTCACCACCAAGAAGGTCTTCCTGCG
>CAISJH010000091.1 GCA_903885585.1 uncultured beta proteobacterium | reverse complement strand
TCAGAGCCTCATCAGCGGCACGGGCGCGCGCCAGGGCCACCTCCGGCTGGGTGACCACCACCGCCTTGATGGCGGGGTTGAGCCGGTCCATGCGGTCCAGGTGGTGCTGCAGCAACTCGGTGGCAGAGATCTCTCGGCGCCGCAGGCGGCTTGTCAGCTCATGGGCGGGCAGCAGGCACAAGTCTTGCATTTGGCGGCTCGGACCAACGGTCAGATGTTGAACAAGGGCAATTTGATCCTACGGGGCCTTTTGACGCCCGGCCATCCTTAAAGCCCTGAGACAAACCCCAATCCCAAGATGCTGTTTTTCGATAGTCGGTCGCCGCCGCCCTTGGGAGACTCGGGGCCTGGACGCGCGGAGGCAACCTTCAGATGGCCCCTGTGCGGCCCTGGTCTTGGCCGGGTCTGAACGGGGTGATACTTTCATTCGGGTGTTTGTCCCGATGGATCTCCCGCAAGACCGCATCAGAATCCAGACCAACCTTCGTTGCCGGCCCCCGCCGGTGCCCCCCGTGAGCCTTGAGAGGACCGATTTAATGAAGTTCGCACGCCGTACCCTGGTTTCCGCCGCAGTCTGGGCCGCCGCCGCTGCGGCCAGCGTTCCCGCCTTTGCGCAGAACAACGTGCTGCGCATCGTGCCGCACTCCAACTTGGCCGTGCTGGATCCGATCTGGACCACGGCGTACATGAGCCGCAACCACGGCTACATGATCTACGACACCTTGTTCGGCACCGACGAGAACGGCAAGGTCAAGCCCCAGATGGTGGAGAGCTGGACCGAGAGCCCTGACAAGCGGCTGTGGACCTTCAAGCTGCGCAAGGGCCTGGAGTTCCATGACGGCAAGCCGGTCACGGGCGAGGACGTCATTGCCTCGCTGCAGCGCTGGGGCAAGCGCGACGCCATGGGCTCGGCGCTGGCGCAGTTCGTGTTGCGCATGGATTCGCCCTCGCCCGACACCTTCCGCATCTTCTTGAACGAGGCCAACGGCTTCATGATCGAGGCGCTGGGCAAGCCAAGCTCCAGCGTGCCCTTCATCATGCCCAAGCGCATTGCTGACACCGACCCGTTCAAGCAGATCGAAGAGCACATCGGCTCGGGTCCCTACGTTTTCAAGCGCGACGAGTTCAAGCCCGGCGACAAGGCGGTCTACACCAAGTTTGCCAAGTACGTGCCGCGCAGCGAGCCGCCTTCTGGCACCACGGGCGGCAAGCGCGTCTTCGTGGACCGCGTGGAATGGAACCTCGCCCTGCGTGATGCACAGGCGCAGGTGAATGCGCTGAAGAAGGGCGAGGTCGACATCCTCGAGCAGCTGCCTTTTGACTTCTTCGAGCAAGTGAAGGCCGACACCAGCCTGCAGGTGCCGAAGTACGCCAACTACGGCCTGCAGTACATGGCGCGCTTCAACCACCTGCACAAGCCTTTTGACAACCCCAAGGTGCGCCAGGCCGTGATCGCCGCCTTCAACCAGGACGCGTTCCTGCGTGCTCAAGTCGGCGTCAAGGAGTTGTACAAGCCTTGCGGTTCGTTCTTCATCTGCGGCACACCCTACGGCAGCACTGCCGGCAGCGATGTCCAGATGAAGTCCAACATGAAGAAGGCGCAGGATTTGCTGAAGGCCTCCGGTTACGACGGCACGCCCATCGTGATCCTCAAGCCTACCGACCTGCAAAGCATCCAGAAGCTGCCTGATGTGGCCGCCCAGTTGCTGCGCCAGGCTGGCTTCAAGGTGGACCTGCAGGCGATGGACTGGCAGACCTTGGTGGGTCGCCGTGCCAAGAAGGACGCGCCGGACAAGGGCGGCTGGCACATGTTCCTCACCGCCTGGCAGGCCTTTGACGTGTGGAGCCCGATCGCTAACCCCACCACCGACACCCGCGGCGAGAAGAGCGTGTGGTTCGGCTGGGCGAGCGATGACAAGCTGGGTGAGTTGCGCAATCAGTTCATGCGCGCCACG
>CAISJH010000090.1 GCA_903885585.1 uncultured beta proteobacterium | reverse complement strand
TGCGCACGACTGGCTGTGCCGCCACGCGCCTCCGCCCGGCCCGGTGAGCCTGAGCTGGGGTGATGCCAAGCTCGGCAACTGCGTCTTCGATGCGCAGGGCCGGGTGGCTGCCGCGCTGGACTGGGAGCAGGCCTGCCTCGCTCATCCGGTGGACGACCTGGCCTGGTGGCTGATGCTGGACGGCTGCCTGAGCGAAGGCTACGGCGTGCCGAGGCTGCCGGGCTTGCCCAGCCGCGACGAGACGGTGGCCCACTGGGAGCGCTGCACCGGCCTGCGCGCCGATGACCTGGACTACCACGAGGTCTTTGCGGCGTGGCGAATGGCGATCATCATGGCGCGCATCGGCACCTTGTTCATGCAACGCGGTTGGGTGGAGGCATCGGCGCAGATGGATGTGCGCAATGGCGCCGCCACCTTGCTCGCAGGCCACGCGCAGCGACTGGGTTTCTGAACCACCGCCACCACTACCTCGGACCCGCACCAGCCGTCCCCGCTCGCCACCCTCCATTTCCGCATCACAGGACTTTCCACATGCCAGGCAGCCTGGGGCCCTTGGTGGCCGCTGACGAGTTCTTCCACCATCAGGTGGTGGAAACGCACGCCAGCGTGGGCTCCACCGACCCGTCTTGGGCCGAGAAGGTCTGTGGCGCGGTGTTCGCGAATGACGGCTCACTGGCAGTGGGCTTTGGCTTTGGCAAGTACGTCAACCGCAACGTGGTGGACGGCTACGGCGGCGTGTCGCGCGGTGTGGCGCAGTGGACGGTGCGCGCCAGCCGAGCCCTGTCTTCCAACCCCGATGGCGTGGACGTCGGTCCGTTGCGCTACGAGGTAAAGGCGCCGCTGCAGCGCGTGCGCGTGATGCTGGAGCCCACGCCCACGCAGCCCATCGCCTACGAACTGGTGCTGGAGGGCCTGGTGCCCTGCATGCTGGAGGACCGGGAAGACCGGCGCACCCTGACCGGCTACCGGCGCACGGCGGATCAGATCCGCTACCACCAGGTGGGCACGGCACGCGGCTGGGTTGAGGTGGAGGGCCGGCGCACGGAAGTGACGCCCGAGACCTGGACCATGACGCGCGACCATTCCTGGGGCATCCGTCCGGGTGTGGGTGCGCCGCTGGCCGACCTGGAGCCCGACCCGATGGATGCCGTGCCGCCGCGCGTGCTGGCGGTGTGGAACCCGCTGCGCTTCAAAAGCGCTGAGGGGCGGGCTTATGCCTTCCACCAGTATTTCCTGCGCTACGCCGGCGACGGCTGGCAGCACGAGCGGGTGCAGGGCGGCTTCGAGTTTTCGGACGGTCGGCGCGAGGGCGTTCGCTCGATCGAACCTCGTCTTCAATTCGACCCCCAAAACCGGCGCCTGCTCGGCGGCGAGTTCCACCTCACGCTGCGCGACGGCACCCAGCGCGTGTGGCCCGTGCGCGTGCTGAGTGACACCGGCTTTCACCTGGGCGCCGGGCTGTACCACGGTCTGGACGGGCGCTTCCACGGCCAGTGGCGCGGGCCCTTGCATGTGGAATGCGACTTCGTGGCCGACTGCAGCACGCCCGAGGCCGTGGCCCGGCTGAATCAATTCCGGGACGCGCTGATCGAGGTGCGTGATCCCGTCACGGGCGACATCGGCATCGGCAACTGCCAAACCTGGGTGAGTGGCGAGGCGTGATCGAAAGTCTCAGCCTCCACCCGAAGCCGACCGGCCCGAAGCGGCCTCGCGTGAGTGTTCGGCCCGCCACAGCGGCTGCGTCACCCGCGCTTCAGTTTCTCTTTCGCCTCTGACCCTTTTCCAAGGATTTCCATGAACACGCCCTCCGCACCCGGCAGCACCAGTCGTGCCCAGGCCCACTGGGCCCTGGCCGTCTTGACCTTGGTGTATGCGATGAACCTGATCGACCGCCAGATCATGGGGGTGTTGATCGAGCCGGTGAAGAAGGAGTTCGGGGCGTCTGACACCGCTATGGGCTTTCTCACCGGGCTGGCGTTTGCGGCCTTCTACAGTGCCCTGGCCATCCCGTTTGCGCGTTACGCTGACCGCGCCAACCGGCGCAACTTCGTGGCCTGGTGCTGCATGGGGTGGAGCGTGATGACAGGCCTGTGCGGCATGGCCATGAGCTTTACGCAGCTGGCTCTGGCGCGGATGGGCGTGGCCGTGGGCGAGGCGGGCGGCAGCGCTCCGTCGCTGTCCATGATTGCCGACCTGTACCCCCGTGCGCAGCGTTCCCGCGCGATGAGCGTCTACATGCTCGGGCCGCATCTGGGCACGCTCTTCGGCCTGGGGGCCGGCGCTTGGATTGCCCACCAGTACGGCTGGCGCACGGCCTTCATCGTGATGGCGGTGCCCGGCATCTTGGCGGCGCTGCTCTTGCGCTGGACCTGCGTGGAGCCGCTGCGCGGAAGCTTGGATGCGCCTGCGCCGGCAGCGGGAGAGGGGAAAGCCAACGAGCCAGCCGCAGTGGGTACAGCACCGCAAGGTGAACCGACGCAAGCGAAGCAGCCGCTGAAGCAGGTGCTGCTGGAGGTGTGGCGCACGCCCGGCTTTGCCTGGATCGCGGTGGCGGGCATGCTCTTCGGGCTGGCGGGCTACGGACTGGGTATCTGGGGCACGGCGTTTCTCGTGCGCACTCACGGCTTGAACCTGCGCGATGCCGGCATTCTGGTGGGGCTGACGGGCGGCGTGGCCGCCATCTTCGGCGCGCTGCTCAGCGGCTGGCTGACCGACAAGCTGGTGGCACGCGACGCGCGCTGGCAGATGGGCGTGCCCATCGTCGGCACGGCCATCGCCATCCCGCTGGGCCTGGCCTATCTGCTGTGGCCGGCGGGTGACTTCTGGCAGGTCGGGCCGCTGAAGGTGCCGGTGGCCATGGCTTTCAGCCTGCTGTTCTCGGTGTTCGCCGTATGGTGGACGGCGCCCAGTTACGCCGCCATCACCACCTTGGTGGGTGCCCACCGCCGCGCCACCAGCGTGGCCGTCTACAACCTGGGCATTACCGTCTGCGGTATCGGCCTGGGGCCTTTCAGCGTGGGCATCCTGAGCGACCTGCTCACCCCCGCCTTCGGTGCACTGTCCCTGCGCTGGGCCCTGGTCATCCTGATGGGCGGCTTCGTTCTGGCCATGTTCGCCCTCATCCTGGCGGCCCGGCCTTATGCCCGGGCGCTGGAGAAGGGGGTTTGAGGCCTGGTGACCAGAGTCGTCATACCCGAATGATGCTGTTGTGGTACCGAGCTACGGTGGCATCGTGCGTCATCAGGCGCAGGGGTTCGACCAGGGCCTGCGCCACCAGCAGGCGGTCGAAAGGGTCTTGGTGGTGCCTGTCCAGCGCTTCTACGGCTGCTGCGTGAACGGGTTCAACCGCCAGCAACCGGTAGCCTGCAGCGATGAAGTAGTCCAAGGCCTCCTGGCCTGACACGGGCATGTCGCCCCGTCCCAGGCTGTGCTTGATGGCAATCTCCCAGATGCTGGCCGCGCTGATCCACACGGTGTTGGCTGGGTCGGTGATGAACCCTCGCGCTACGTCGGGCAGGTGAGGGCTGTCCGCGATCGCCCACAGGGCGACGTGGGTGTCGAGCAGCAGGTTCAAGACGGCTTTCCGAGGTTGCCGCCTGTGAACAGCGCAGCCACTTCAGCGTTGTGCTCGTCGATGGATTCGGGCACGGTGAAACGCCCCTTGGCCACGCCGATACGGCGCTCCGCCGGGACGCTTTCCAGTGGCACCAGACGTGCCGCGGGACGGCCGTTACGAGCGATGATGATCTCCCTCTCGCGGCCTTCCTCGATGGCCTGCACCAGCCGCGACAGGGAGGACTTCGCTTCCAGCATGTTCACGGCTTGCATGGGTCTCTCTCCGGTTGACCAGAGTTTAGCCTGGTCTAGCTAACCTTGACAGGGCCCCTCTATGCAGCCGCCCGCTCCAGATCCCCCCGAATGCTCCGCCCTGCCCAGGCGAACAGCGCGACGGCCGGGAGGTTCAGCGCCAGCACGCAGACCATGGCCCAGCGCACGGAGTCGGGGCCGTACTGGGCCGCGAAGGCGTCACTGAGCACACCGGCCAGCGTGGGGCCCACGCCCACGCCGATGAGGTTCAGCAGCACGATCAGCGTGGACATGGACACCCCGCGCATGCGCACCTGCACCAGACTCTGGCTCAGGGCGTAGGTGGGGCCGTTCAGGCCAGCCACGCAGGCGGCGAACAGGCCGAGCGCCACGGCCACGCCGGCCACCGAAGGCAGCAGGCACACCCCGGC
>CAISJH010000089.1 GCA_903885585.1 uncultured beta proteobacterium | reverse complement strand
GCTGGAGTTTGCTGCCGGCACGCACCGCGGCCCCTGGCTGATGCCGCGCACCTTCATGACGAACGAGGCGCGCTGGTTTCCGGCGGGCACGCTGGCCGAGTTGCCCGACATCGAGGCCGGCCGCCACGCGCAGCCGCCCACGCACCGCATCCTGGGCTGGGCGCTGGAGCCGGGCGATGCCGTGGCCTTCCACATGCTCACCCTGCACGCCACGGGCGGGGTTGAGCCAGGCCGGCGCCGGCGCGTGTTCTCGGTACGCTTCCTGGGCGACGACATGCGCCATGCGCCCCGACCCTGGAAGACCTCGCCCGACTTCCCCGGCCTGGCCGAGGAGCTGCCCGCAGGCGCGCCGATGGAGCACCCGCTGTTCCCGCTGCTGTGGCAGGAGGCGGCGTGAACCAGCCCGGCCCGGCGTGCCGCCCTGGTGAGGGATGCAAGCAATGGCAACGATGACTGGCATGACGGCACCGAAACCATCAACACACGCTGTGCACGTGGTTGACCCTGTGCAGTTCGTGCGCCTGCAGGATGCGCCAGCACAGCCCTGGCGCAATGGCGGCGGGGTCACGCGCGAGCTGCTGGCCTGGGCGGCTCTGCGCCTTGCTGACACACCCGAAGGCCCCCATGTCACATCCGCCGATTGGGCCGTGCGGGTCAGCGTGGCCGACATCACGCAGGACGGGCCGTTCTCGGCCTTTCCAGGTATCGACCGCTGCTTTGCGGTGCTGGAGGGCGACGGGGTGGTGCTCACGCTGCGCGGCGAGGATCTGCACTTGACGCCCCATAGCGAGCCGCTGGCGTTTGACGGCGCGCTGGCGCCCGGCTGCCGCTTGATCAACGGGCCCACGCGCGACCTCAACCTGATGGTGCGGCAAAGCGCCGGGCGGGCCTGGATGCAACGAGCCGTGGCGGGGCAGTCGTGGCCGCCCTCCGTGCATCTTCAGCAAGCCCCCGATGCGCAGCCCCTCAACCCGCCATTCACCGGCTCGCAAATGAAGGGCGAAGGCTGGGCGTGGCAGGGCCTGTACACGCATGGCCCCGCTTGCCTTGACACGCCCGGCGGCCGCCTCGAACTGCAGCCCGGCATGCTGCTGTGGTCTGACGCCGGGTCTGTCGCCGCGCCCGCAGCTGACCTGACGGCACCCTGGTGCTTGGTCGAGGGTCGCCAAGCCTGGTGGCTGGGTCTGCAGGCCCCTGGCCCGGAAGAGGATCGCACATGACGAACCGCAAGTTCACCCTCTGGCGCCACGCCCGCCTGGCCACGCTGGCCCCACCCTCGGGCTGGGGCCTGATCGAGGACGGCGCACTCGTGACCGAGGGCGACCGCATCGCCTGGCTGGGGCCCGATGCGCAACTGCCCAGTTCCCTCGCCAACCTGTCCGGCGATGTCACGCAAGAGCACGACCTGCAGGGTGCGCTGCTCACACCCGGGCTGATTGACGCCCACACCCACCTGGTCTACGGCGGCGACCGCGCAGCAGAGTTTGAGCTGCGCTTGCAAGGCGCCACCTACGAGGAGATTGCCCGTGCCGGCGGTGGCATCCGCTCCACGGTGGCGGCCACACGCGCGGCCAGCGACGAGACCTTGTTCGCGCTGGCCGTGCCACGCGCCCAAGCGCTGATGGCCGAAGGCGTGACCACGCTGGAGATCAAGTCCGGTTACGGCCTGGACGAGAGCACCGAAGCGCGCTGCCTGGCCGTGGCACGGCGCCTGGGGCGTGAGCTGCCGCTGACGGTGCGCACCACCTCGTTGGGCGCGCACGCACTGCCGCCGGAGTTCGCCGGTCGGGCGGATGACTACATCGAAGCCATCTGCGCCTGGCTGCCCGGCCAGCACGCCGCCGGCCTGGTAGATGCCGTGGACGTGTTCTGCGACACCATCGGCTTCACGCCGGCGCAGACCCGCCAAGTGTTCGAGGCGGCTCGGGCCCTCGGCCTGCCCGTGAAGCTTCACGCCGAGCAGTTGAGCAACCAGGAAGGGGCCGCGTTGGCTGCGCAGTACCAGGCGCTGAGCTGCGACCACCTGGAGCACCTGGCACCAAGCGGCATTGCCGCGATGCAGCAGGCCGGCACCGTGGCCCTGCTGCTGCCTGGGGCCTACTACTTTCTGCGCGAAACGAAGCTCCCGCCTGTGGCGGCGCTGCGCGAAGCGGGCGTGCCCATCGCCATCGCCACCGACCACAACCCTGGTTCCTCGCCCGCGCTGTCGCTGCTGCTGATGCTGAACATGGCCTGCACGCTGTTCCGCCTGACGCCGGAGGAGGCCTGGCGCGGTGTCACGCTGAACGCCGCGCGGGCACTGGGCCTGGGCGACCGCGGCACCTTGGCCATCGGCCAGCGGGCCGATCTCGCGGTATGGAACGCCGAGCACCCGCGCGAGCTGGCCTACCGCTTCGGCCACAACCCCTGCCGCCGCGTCGTGTTCGGCGGCATTGAGAGGCTTCCATGAGTTTTACCCTGCACCGCGGCCACACGCCGCTGCTCATCAGCATGCCCCACGTGGGCACGCACCTGCCCGAGGACCTCAAGCCGCGGCTGGTGGAACGTGCGCTGCAGGTGGAAGACACCGACTGGCACCTGGAGCGTCTCTACGCCTTTGCGAAGGACCTGGGCGCCAGCCTCATCGTGCCCGTGGAAAGCCGCATCGTCATCGACCTGAACCGCGGCAGCGACAACCAGCCCATGTACCCGGGTCGCAACAACACCGAGCTGTGCCCCATGCGCTTCTTCACGGGCGACGCGATCTACCGCGAAGGCTGCGCGCCCGGTGAAGCCGAGATCCACCAGCGCGTCGCCGCGCACTGGCAGCCCTACCACGACACCGTGGCCGACGAACTGCGGCGCCTGAAGGCAGCCCACGGCCACGCCGTGCTGTTTGACGC
>CAISJH010000088.1 GCA_903885585.1 uncultured beta proteobacterium | reverse complement strand
TGGGGTTGAGTTCCTGCTTGACACGAACGTCGTGATCGGGCTCTTGAAGGGGTACGAGGCGGCGACGTCGATCGCAGAGTCCAGCGGTCTGGATCTGACCAAGGCGGCGATCAGTCAAATCACCCGAATGGAGCTCCTCAGGGTCAACGCGCTCTCGGAGCGAGAGGAGTCTGAAATCCAAGCGTTCATCGGCTGCTGTCGGCTGCTGATGTTGGACAAGGCGGTTGAGGCGCAGGCCATTCGGCTGCGCAGACAAGGTTTGCTGAAGCTGCCAGACGCTATCGTCGCCGCCACGGCCATGGTCCACGACTTGAAACTGTTGACTTTGGACCAGCGTTTGTCTGCCAGTTTGCGGTCTCAGCCGGGGTGAATCGAACCCGGTGGCCAGCAGCGAGGCAGTAGTGGCCTTCCGTGCCGGCTGGATCAGCGCCGAGCAGTTGGAGCGCCAGGCCAGATGAACCAGCACCGCACGAAGCCCCGGCCGTAACCCGCCCCGCCAACGAATACGACATCCCCTGGAAAGAGGCCATCGAGGGCGCGTTCCCCGAGTCCATGGCCTTCTACTTCCGAGCGGCGCACGACGCCATCGACTGGACCAAGGGCCATGAGTTCCTAGGCTGGCGGCCTTCGCAGTACCGGATCGATGTACTCGGGTGCACGCATGTCTTCAACTTCCCCACTGCCAAGCTGTTGGATTTCGAGG
This sequence comes from uncultured beta proteobacterium, assembly GCA_903885585.1. Taxonomy (GTDB): domain Bacteria; phylum Pseudomonadota; class Gammaproteobacteria; order Burkholderiales; family Burkholderiaceae_C; genus Rubrivivax. The sequence goes on along the minus strand of CAISJH010000088.1, from coordinate 1,147 downwards.
GTGGTTCCACGGCTGATGCTGCTTCCGGATTGGCTGCGCTCAAGCGCCAATCGAACCCCTTCGCCTTGGTGACGGCTGCTCACCTGAGCGCCCTGCGCACCCGCCGAAACGTTGGCCGGCGCTTCGCCGCCAAGCGCGAGCTGGTGAGACTGCTCTACGAGCAGGGCTGGGAGCGCCAGCGTGTGATCGACTTGTTCGCCATCATCGACTCGATGCTGGCCCTGCCCAAGGAGCTTGAGCACAAGGTCTGGAAAGATTGCGACGAGATCGAAAGGAAGACCCAGATGAAATACGTCACCAGCGTGGAGCGCTTGGCTATCGAGCGCGGGGTTGACGCCGCCAATTTGGCTGAAGTCTTTGGCGGGCATTGAGTTCGCCAGCACGCCGGCCCAACAACGGCCTGGAGTTGGGCTGCCCGGAGCAGGTGGTCTCAACGGCCGCCATGAACGTTCACTGAGAACTTGTCGTCAAGCCATTGCGGGCAAACGGGTTTGCCCTGCTGCGCCAAACGATATCCGGCGCCGCTGCTGCGGCAGCAGTGATCAGTTTCGCCCTCGCCGACCTGCGCGGGCCAACAGCCTCACCAGCCCCACCAGGGCCACGCCCACGGCGTCAGCTGCCCAATCGGCCCACTCTCCATGCCGCCAGCCGGTGAGGTGCTGCGCCACCTCGATGGCGCCGCCCAGGGCCACCAGGCTGAGGATTAGCTTCCAGCGCAGGGCTGTCTGAGGCCAGGCCAGAAAGGCGAGCACGGTGAGCACGGCAAAGGCCAGGGCGTGTTGGGCTTTGTCCCAGAAATTGAAGGGGCCCTTGGCGGGCAGGTGCTCAGCGGGTAGGAGGGTGAGCACCAACACGGCCACCGTGGCCAGCCAGAACGCGGCGCGTGCCCAGGGCTGCAGCTTCATGCCGCCACCTGCAGCGTGCTCACGCGGTTGCGCCCGGCGATCGTGTCGCGCTGAAGGATTCGTTGGCGGTCTGCATTCCATCTGATACTAGCGGCTCGTCGACACCGCACTCCGCAGGAAGATCCGATGCAGACTTCCAACGCTTCTGGCATGGCCCTGGTGGCCGGGCCGGGCACGCCAGGGCTGGCCGGGCACGCCGCAGCCGATGGCGGCTTGGCCGTGGTGATGGACCGCGTGGTCTT
>CAISJH010000087.1 GCA_903885585.1 uncultured beta proteobacterium | reverse complement strand
GCGGCTGCGGTTGCAACCTGGTTGGCGATGTCATCTTGAACCGTCTGGTTTTGCAAGCATCGTTGGCCGAGCGGGGCGCCCTTCGCTACACACCTGCCGGTCTACCGGCGCTCGATCTGCAACTGCAGCACGAGTCGGAGGTGTCGCACGAAGGACAAGCTCGCAAGGTGGCACTGGAGATGCGTGCTCTGGTGATGGGTTCGATGGTGTCGAAGGTGGCTGCCTTGCCACTGGGTTCGGCGCTGACGTGCTCTGGTTTCCTGGCACCCGCCCGCAACGGCCGCGGCATTCTGTTTCACATCACGGATCTGGCCCCTGTTTGAGCCCGGTCCGCCCTTTGCGTAACGTTCAAGTTTCAAGGAGTTCACCATGCCCCCACCACGCGGTAAAGGCAAGTTTTCCAAGGACAAGCGCCCCAAGCGCAACCAGCAGTCGCTGCTGTTCCGGCGCAAGCGTTTCTGCCGGTTCACGGTTGCCGGCGTCGAAGAGATCGACTACAAGGATGTTGACACCCTGCGCGACTTCATCGGCGAGAACGGCAAGATCACGCCCGCACGCCTGACCGGCACGCGCGCCATCTACCAGCGGCAACTGACCACCGCCATCAAGCGCGCGCGCTTCCTGGCCCTGGTGCCGTACTCTGACCTCCACAAGGTCTGAGGAGACTGACATGCAAGTGATTCTTCTGGATAAGGTGGCCAACCTGGGCAACCTCGGCGATGTCGTCAAGGTCAAGGACGGCTACGCACGCAATTTCCTGATTCCGACTCGCCGTGCACGCCGTGCCACGGACGCTGCTCTGAAGGAATTCGAGGCCCGTCGCGCCGAGCTTGAGAAGGTGGCCGCCGAGAAGCTGGCTGCTGCCCAGGCGTTGGGCGAGAAGATGTCGGGCAAGTCTGTGCGCATCGCCCAAAAGGCAGGTGTGGACGGCCGCCTGTTCGGCTCCGTGACCAACCACGACATCGCTGAAGCGCTGACCAAGGCGGGCATGTCTGTGGCCAAGGCGCAAGTGCGCATGCCCTCGGGCCCGCTGAAGACGGTGGGCGAATACACCGTGTCGGTGGCTGCGCACACCGATGTGGTGGTCGAAGTCACCGTGCAGGTGGTGGCTCAGGCCGATTGATCCTATACGCGGCGGCTTGCCCTGAGGGCGGGCTGCAGCACTGAGCATGCTTCTCAGGTCCGGCGCAAGCCGGCTGCAGCAAGACGGGCCGGCGCAAGCCGGCCTTTTCGTTGGCCGTACCGCAGTTCTGCTGCCCGGCGACAGAGTGCAAGCCCGCCCTGGGAATTCGCCCGTTTCGGGGCGTGGGGCGGCTTCTAGAATCAGCTCCACCACTTCAGCAGGAGATTCGCGCCATGGCTACCCCAAGACGTGCTGCGGCTTCTGCCGCCGCACAGCCGGATCCCGCAGGGCCGCGTGTGCTGAAGAAGTACCCCAACAGGCGTCTGTACGACACGCAGACCAGCAGCTACATCACGCTCAGCGACGTGAAGCGCATGGTCATGCAGGCCGAGCCCTTCGAGGTGCGGGACGCCAAGTCGGGTGAGGACCTCACGCGCAGCATCCTGCTGCAGATCATCCTGGAGGAGGAGACCGACGGCGTGCCGATCTTCTCCACACAGATGCTGGCCCAGCTGATCCGTTTCTACGGCCATGCCATGCAGGGCCTGATGGGCGCTTACCTCGAGAAGAACCTGCAGACCTTCGTGGAGTTGCAGACCCGTCTGGCCCAGCCCGCCAAGGGCTTGTACGACCCGGCGGCCTTCACGCCTGAAGCCTGGACGACCTGGCTGCAGGGCCAGTCGCCCAACATGATGCAAAACCTCATGGGCCAGTACCTGGAGCAGTCCGGCTCGCTTTTCGCTCAGATGCAGGAGCAGTTGCAGCGCAACTCCGCCGGCCTGTTTGCTGGCATGCCCGGGTTTCCCGGCAAGTCGCCGACCGAGCCCTGAGCGCTTGACAGCGCCTGAGTATCCGCCTCGTTGCCACAGTTGCATTGAATGAACGAAACATCACCCCCTGCGGGGCTGCACGCAGCGCCCAGCATCGGCTTTGTGTCCTTGGGCTGCCCCAAGGCCCTCACCGACTCCGAGCTCATCCTCACGCAGCTGCGAGCTGAAGGCTACGAAACCCGCAAGACCTTTGCGGGCGCTGACCTGGTCATCGTCAATACCTGCGGCTTCATCGATGACGCCGTGAAAGAGAGCCTGGACACCATTGGTGAAGCCCTGGCAGAAAACGGGAGGGTCATCGTCACAGGCTGTCTGGGCGCCAAGGCCGGGCAGGGGGGCGGCAACCTGATCCGCGAGGTCCACCCCAAGGTGTTGGCGGTCACAGGGCCTCATGCCACCCAGGAGGTGTTGGACGCGGTGCACCAGCACGTGCCCAAGCCGCACGACCCGTTCATCGACCTCGTGCCCGAGGCCCGTGGAGTCGCGGGCATCAAGCTGACGCCTCGCCATTACGCCTACCTGAAGATCAGCGAAGGCTGCAATCACCGCTGCACCTTCTGCATCATCCCCAGCATGCGTGGCGACCTCGTGTCTCGCCCCATTGGTGATGTGCTCAATGAGGCGCGGGCGTTGTTCGAGTCGGGTGTCAAGGAACTGCTCGTCATCAGCCAGGACACCAGCGCCTACGGGGTGGACGTCAAGTACCGCACCGGCTTCTGGGACGGCCAGCCCGTCAAGACCCGGCTGGTGGACCTGTGCGAGAAGCTGGCCTTGCTGGCCGAGCCCTATGGGGCCTGGGTGCGCCTGCACTACGTCTACCCCTACCCGCATGTGGATGACGTGCTCCCCCTGATGGCCGAAGGCCGGATCCTTCCGTACCTGGACGTGCCCTTCCAGCATGCCCACCCCGATGTCCTCAAGCGCATGAAGCGTCCGGCAAGTGGCGAGCGCAACCTGGAGCGGCTGGCGCGCTGGCGCGAGATCTGCCCGCAGCTGGTGGTTCGCTCCACCTTCATTGCCGGCTTTCCGGGTGAGACCGAGGCCGAGTTCGAGGCCCTGCTCGACTTCATGCAGCAGGCCCGCATCGACCGCGCGGGGTGCTTTGCCTATTCCGCTGTGGAGGGCGCCGCGGCCAACGAGTTGCCTGGTTTGCTGCCGCTGGCAGAGCGCGAGCAACGCCGCGCGCGCTTCATGGCTGTGGCCGAGCAGGTCTCGGCTGCCAAGTTGCTGGAGCGCGTGGGGGCCACCATGCAGGTGCTGGTGGATTCGGCGCCGGCCTTGGGGCGCAAGGGCGGAGCAGGGCGCTCCTATGCCGATGCCCCTGAGATTGACGGTACCGTTCACCTGCTGCCGCCCGAGAAGGCCTCCAAGACCTTGAAGGTGGGCGAGTTCACCAAAGCCCGTGTGGTGGCTACGCAGGGCCACGATCTGGTGGCGCAGCCGATCTGACAGCCCGCGCGCCGCAGTAGCGGCCCCTGAAGTCCAGTGCTGGAGACAAGCAAGACATGACGCAAGAACTGCCTGAACAGGCTGGCATCGCCGGTCAGGGCCTGAATGCTCAGGACCCCATCACCCAGCAGATCCATCATCCGTACAGCCCGCCGTCGGGGTTCGAGGCCTTTCCGCCTGCCGTGCACAAGGCGTCCACGGTCATGTTCAAAGACGTGGCTGCTCTGCGCTCTCGCATGACTCAGGGTAAGCAAGGTTACACCTACGGGCTGCACGGCACGCCCACCACCTACACCTTGGAGCAGCGCATCGCCAGCCTGGAAGGCGGGCTGCACTGCGAGTTGGCGCCCAGCGGGCTTGCTGCGATCACCATCGTCAACATGGCCTTTCTCAAGGCGGGGGATGAGGTGCTGTTGCCGGCCAACGTCTACGGCCCGTCCAAGGAGCAGGCGCGGACCCTGCTGAGCGGCTGGGGCATCTCCTGGCGCCTGTACGACCCGATGGACCCTGCCGGGCTGGCGGCCATGTTGCGTCCGAACACCCGCTTGGTGTGGGTGGAGGCCCCGGGCTCCGTGACCATGGAGTTTCCCGATCTCACGGCGCTGGTCGCGGCTGCCAAGTCACAAGGGGCGGTGTGCGCCTTGGACAACACCTGGGGAGCAGGGCTGGCCTTCAACGCCTTCGACTTTGGTGTGGACGTCTCCATGCACGCGCTGACCAAGTACCCCTCAGGCGGGGCCGACGTGCTCATGGGTTCGGTGGTGACGCGCGATGAAGCGCTGCATCAGGGGATTCACCAGGCGCACGCCACCTTGGGCATCGGCGTGGCGGCCAACGACTGTGAGCTGGTGCTGCGCTCTCTGCCCAGCATCCGTGTGCGCTATGACGCGCATGACCAGTCCGCGCGCGCGCTGGCGGCCTGGCTCGGCGACCAGCCCCAGATCACCCAGGTACTGCACCCCGCGGTTCCCGGCTCTCCGGGTCACGAGCACTGGAAGCGGCACTGCAAGGCTGCGGCTGGCTTGTTCTCGGTCATGTTCGATGCCCGTCTGGAGGCGCGGCAGGTGGATGCCTTTGTCGACGCACTCCAACTGTTTCACCTGGGCTACTCCTGGGGCGGCCCGATGAGTTTGGCTGTGCCCTACGACCTGCCGGCCATGCGGGAACCCGCCCACTGCCTGCCGGGACACTTGGTGCGTTTCTCCATCGGTTTGGAGGCGGTGGAAGATCTGCGGTCGGACCTGCAGCAGGCGCTTCAGCAAGCCTTCTGAGCGCTGTTGAGGTCCGAGCACGGTTGACGCCAGCCTATTCGCCGGAGCCCCAAAGAGTCTGGCAAGGCTCTGCTTGCTGATGAGGTAGCCGGCGGGTGCGCGTTCTGCGACCTGGTCTTCAGCCTGCCGCGGGCGATGAGACCTTGTGCCGCATCAGGCGCTGCTTCTCGCGGTCCCAGTCGCGCTGTTTCTCGGTGTTGCGCTTGTCGTGCTGGGCCTTGCCCTTGGCCAGGGCGATCTCCACCTTGACCCTGCCGCCCTTGTAGTGCAGGTTCAGGGGCACCAGCGTGAAGCCGCGCTGCTCCACCTTGCCCACCAGCCGGCGGATCTGGTCCTTGTGCATCAGCAGCTTGCGTGTGCGGTCCGCCATCGGATTGACGTGGGTGGAGGCCTCGCGCAGCGCGTTGATGCGGCAACCGATCAGGTAGAGCTCTCCATCCCGCACCAGTACATAGCCGTCCGTCAGTTGCACCTGACCGGCGCGGATCGCCTTGACCTCCCAGCCCTCCAGCACCAGCCCGGCCTCATAAGCCTCATCGATGTGGTATTCGAACCGGGCGCGGCGGTTTTCCGCAATGTGTGGGACTTGCTGTGACATCGGATGCCTGGACCCCTGGATGGATCCCTTGGACCCCTTGCCTACAATGGCCGGATTGTATGAAGCACGTCAAGCGCTCGGTCCTCCTGTGGTACTCGTCCAGAGAGATGTACGACCTGGTGACCGGCATCGACCGCTACCCTGAGTTTCTGCCCTGGTGCAGCAAGGCGGAGTTGCTGGAGCGCAGTGAAGAGGCCGTTACGGCCCGTCTGAGCTTGGCCTACGCCGGCGTGCGCCATGCCTTCACCACCCGAAACGAGCACTTGAACGACGAGTCGGTCAGCATGCGCCTCGTCGATGGCCCTTTTTCCATGCTCAATGGCATCTGGACCTTCAAGCCAATCGGCTCTTCCGGGGGGGGCCGGGCCGCCTGCAGGGTGGAGCTGGACCTGCGCTACGCGTTCTCCAACCGCGCGTTGGAGGCCGTGGTGAGCCCGGTTTTCGACCGGGTGGCCAACACCCTGGTGGACTCCTTCGTCAGCCGTGCCGAGCAGGTGTACGGCGCACGATGATCCGGGTCGACTTCGTCTGCAGCCCCGAGCCGCGTCGGGTTGTCAGGTTTCAGCTCGAGCTGCCTGAAGGGGCCACCCTGTTGCAGGCCCTGCGAGCTGCTGGGGCCCACCCCCAGGCCGGGTTTCTCGAGCAAGGTGACTTCGATGGCGGGCTCTGGGGGAGGCGCCAGCCCCTGGCCACCGAGTTGACCGATGGCGACCGCGTGGAGGCGTACCGCGCACTGCGTTGCGACCCGAAGGAGGCGCGGCGCCTGCGCTACCGCCAGTCGCCTGCGCCAGCCCGTCGGCCCAAGCGCGCCGAGCAGGCCTGACGGCACTGAGCGGCCCGATCTGCGCGATCCCTCTGGGCCCGGTTTCTATAATCCCTCTTTGTCTTGGAGCTGAAGCCTCATGCGCCTTCTCGGCAAAGCGCTCACCTTCGACGACGTGTTGCTGGTGCCCGCCTACTCCCAGGTGTTGCCCCGTGACACCGATCTCTCCACTCGGCTGTCGCGCAACATCCGCCTGAACCTGCCGCTGGTGTCGGCGGCCATGGACACGGTCACCGAAGCCCGCCTGGCGATAGCCATCGCGCAGGAGGGAGGCGTGGGCATCGTGCACAAGAACCTCAGCCCGCGCCAGCAGGCCGCCGAGGTGGCACGCGTCAAGCGCTACGAGTCTGGCGTGCTGCGCGACCCCATCACGATCACACCTGATGTGACGGTGCGCCAGGTCATCGAGCTGTCGCGGCAGCACGGTTTCTCGGGCTTCCCGGTGCTGGAAGGCAAGACGGTGGTGGGCATCGTCACCAACCGCGACTTGCGCTTCGAGAGCCGGCTGGACGTGCCGGTACGCGAGGTGATGACCCCGCGCGAGCGATTGATCTGGGTGCACGAGGGCGCCTCCATCGAGGACGGCAAGGCTCTGATGCACCGCCACCGGCTGGAGCGGGTGCTGGTGGTCAATGAGGCGTTCGAGTTGCGCGGTTTGATGACCGTCAAGGACATCACCAAGCAGACCGACTTTCCCAACGCCGCGCGGGACGCCCGCGGGCAGCTGCGCGTGGGCGCCGCGGTGGGCGTGGGAGAGGGGACCGAGGAGCGGGTTGAACTGCTGGTGCGCGCTGGTGTGGACGCCATCGTGGTGGATACGGCGCACGGCCACAGCCAGGGCGTGATCGAGCGCGTGCGTTGGGTCAAGCGCAACTTCCCGCAGGTGGACGTGATCGGGGGCAACATCGCCACCGGGGCGGCTGCCACAGCGCTGGTGGAGGCGGGTGCTGACGCGGTCAAGGTGGGCATCGGGCCCGGCTCGATCTGCACCACCCGCATCATTGCCGGTGTGGGGGTGCCGCAGATCACGGCCATCGACAACGTGGCCACCGCCCTGCGCGGTAGCGGTGTGCCCCTGATTGCAGACGGCGGTATCCGGTATTCCGGCGACATTGCCAAGGCGGTGGCGGCAGGCGCCAGCACGGTGATGATGGGCGGCATGTTTGCTGGCACCGAAGAGGCACCGGGCGAGGTCATCCTCTACCAGGGACGCAGCTACAAGAGCTACCGTGGCATGGGATCCATTGGCGCCATGAAGGCCGGTTCGGCCGACCGTTACTTCCAGGAAGCCGACGAGACGGCCAACCCGAACGCCGACAAGCTGGTGCCTGAGGGGATTGAAGGCCGTGTGCCCTACAAGGGCTCGATGGTGGCCATCATCTACCAGATGGCAGGTGGCTTGAGAGCGTCCATGGGCTATTGCGGCTGCGCCAGCATCGAGCAGATGCATGGCAAGGCTGAGTTCGTCGAGATCACCTCGGCAGGCATCCGCGAGAGTCACGTCCACGACGTGCAGATCACCAAGGAAGCCCCCAATTACCGCAGCGAATGAGGTCCCGCCGGTGACCGAGAGCGGCACTGCACCGGTGGACGACCGCCGCCGTCAGGCGGCCATGCCCTTCATCCTCATCACGGTGCTGATCGACATGGTGTCGATCGGCATCATCGTGCCGGTGCTGCCGGCCTTGATTGGCACCTTCAGCGTCTCGCCGTCAGATCAGGCCTATTGGGTGGGCGTGGTGAGTTTCGCCTTCGGCATCGCCAACTTCTTCGGCGCGCCGCTGCTGGGCGCCTTGTCGGACGCCTGGGGTCGGCGCCGGGTGCTGCTGCTGGGCTTCTGCGGGCTGGCGCTGAACTTCTTTGCCACCGCGCTGGCCACCAGTCTGTGGATGCTGATCGCGGTGCGCCTGGTGGGCGGGGCCATGCAGGCCAATGCCGCAGTGGCCAACGCCTACGTGGCCGACATCACGGCCCCCGAGGGCCGCGCCAAGCGCTTCGGCATGCTGGGAGCGATGTTCGGGCTGGGCTTCATCATCGGGCCGGCAGCAGGCGGTTTGCTGGGTGCCATCGACATCCATCTGCCCTTCTTTGTCGCGGGCGGGTTGTCACTGCTGAACCTGGCTTATGGCTGGTGGGTGCTGCCGGAGTCGCTGCCCCCTGAGAAGCGCCGTCCGTTCGAGTGGAAGGCCGCCAATCCCCTGAAGGCTTTCAAGGCCCTGGTGGGCTTGCCTGGCATTGGCAAGGTGGTGGGTGTCATCGCCTGCACAGGCCTGGCCCAGGGGGTTCTCTACAACGTCTGGGTGTTGCACAACACCTTCAAGTTCGGTTGGGACACGCAGGCCAACGGCTGGTCCCTGGCGGCGGTGGGTGTGGTGTCGGTCATCGTCCAGGGCTTTCTGCTGGGCAAACTGCTCAAGCGCTTCCCGCCGCGCCGGCTGGTGGTGATGGGGCTGGTGTCTTCCACTTCCGCCTATTTCCTGTGGGGCTTGGCTTCGCAGGGCTGGATGATGTACGCCATCATCTTTGCCAACCTTCTGGGCTTCACCGTCACGGCTTCGGTGCAGAGCCTGGTGTCGGCCGCGGCGGATGCCAAGAACCAGGGTCAGACGCTGGGTTCTGTCAGCTCGCTCAACAGCCTGACGGCCGTCATCGCCCCAGTGCTGGCCTCGCCCGCGCTGATGGCGGTGTCGCATCTGCCGCAGGGCGATTGGCGCATCGGTGCACCGCTGTACTTCGGCGCGGCATTGCAGTTCACGGCCCTGCTGCTGGCCTGGCTCCACTTCAGGTCCACAAGATGACCATGCACGACAAGATCCTGATCCTCGACTTCGGCTCCCAGGTCACGCAGCTGATCGCTCGCCGTGTGCGCGAGGCGCACGTCTATTGCGAGATCCACCCGAATGACGTGACGGACGATTTCATCCGTGCGTTTGCGCCCAGGGGCGTCATCCTGTCGGGCAGCCACGCCAGCACCTACGAGGACCATCAGCTGCGCGCGCCGCAGGCGGTGTGGGATCTCGGTGTACCCGTGCTCGGCATCTGCTACGGTATGCAGACCATGGCGGTGCAGCTGGGGGGCAAGGTGGAGTGGAGTGACCACCGGGAGTTCGGCTACGCCGAAGTGCGTGCCCGGGGCCACACCCGCATGTTCGATGGCATCGAGGACTTCCGCACCGCCGAGGGCCACGGCATGCTCAAGGTGTGGATGAGCCATGGCGACAAGGTCACCGAACTGCCTCCGGGCTTCAAGCTGATGGCGAGCACGCCCAGCTGCCCCATCGCCGGCATGGCCGACGAGGCGCGCGGTTACTACGCCGTGCAGTTCCACCCCGAGGTGACCCACACGGTGCAGGGCAGGGCGATGCTGGAGCGCTTTGTACTCGGCATCTGTGCGGCACGCCCCGATTGGGTGATGCGCGACCACATTGCTGAGGCGGTGGACGCCATCCGCGAGCAGGTGGGCGACGAGGAGGTGATCCTGGGCCTCTCAGGCGGGGTCGATTCCAGCGTGGCGGCAGCATTGATCCACCGAGCCATCGGTGACCAACTCACCTGCGTCTTTGTCGACCACGGCCTGCTGAGGCTGAACGAAGGCGACATGGTGATGGACATGTTTGCGGGCAAGCTGCACGCCAAGGTGGTGCGCGTGGATGCCAGTGAGCTGTTCCTGCGCGAATTGGCCGGCGTGAGCGACCCCGAAGCCAAGCGCAAGATCATCGGGCGCCTGTTCGTCGATGTGTTCAAGGCCGAGGCCGCCAAGCTCAAGGCGGGGGATGGTGGTCACAAGGGGGCGACCTTCCTCGCGCAAGGCACCATCTACCCCGACGTCATCGAGTCAGGCGGTGCCAAGACCAAGAAGGCCACCACCATCAAGAGCCACCACAACGTGGGCGGCCTGCCTGAGCAACTGGGCCTGAAGCTGCTGGAACCCTTGCGCGACCTGTTCAAGGACGAGGTGCGCGAACTGGGCGTGGCCTTGGGCCTGCCGCACGAGATGGTCTACCGCCACCCCTTCCCAGGCCCAGGCTTGGGCGTGCGCATCCTGGGCGAAGTCAGGAAGGACTTTGCCGACCTGCTACGCCGGGCCGATGCCATCTTCATCGAAGAGCTGCGCAGCGCCATCGACCCCGCCACGGGTAAGAGCTGGTACGACCTGACCAGCCAGGCCTTCACCGTCTTCCTGCCCGTCAAGAGCGTGGGCGTCATGGGTGACGGCCGCACCTACGACTACGTGGTGGCCTTGCGCGCTGTGCAGACCAGCGACTTCATGACTGCAGACTGGGCCGAGTTGCCGTACTCACTGCTTAAAAAGGTGTCCAGCCGCATCATCAACGAGGTGCGCGGCATCAACCGGGTGACGTACGACGTCAGTTCCAAGCCGCCGGCGACGATTGAGTGGGAGTAGGGCGTTCGAGCTCTATCGCGCTCCAGCGAGGTCGTTACGCTCCACCGCCTTTAGAAACTTCGCCACTTCCTGCTCGATCTCGAGGCGCGCCGGCAATTCCAAGGGCAGGTGCGAGCCGTTCGACAGCTCTCGCAGACGCTTGTCCCCGAGAACGCGATCGAACGCAGGCCGGCTCATCGCGGTCGGCGTCCAGTTGTCCGCTCCGGGGTGCAGCATGGACTCCGTGTTCCGATATGAAGGTTAATATTGACAAATACCGACATAACGTAACATCATGTTCCTGTGGATGCCAACTATCAGCGAATACTGGCCCTAGCGGCCACCCAGGGTCTGATTCGGCCTCGCGACCTCGACGCATTGGCTCTGCCGCGTATCGCCCTTACGAGACTGGTCCTTCAGGGGCGTCTCGAACGCGTGGGGCGGGGCCTTTATGCGTCCCCCGGCCGGCTTGCGTCTGAATACGGCTCGATGGCGGAGGTTGCGCGCAAGCACCCGCGGACTATCGTCTGTCTGCTCTCAGCGCTGCGAGTGCATGGCCTGACGACCCAGTCGCCGTTCGAACTCTGGTTGGCCATCCCCAACAAGTCGCGTGCGCCGAGGATCGACTACCCCCCGCTGCGGGTCGTGCGCTTCTCCGGCGTCGGCCTGACCGACGGGATCGAAGAGCACCGGATCGATGGGACAGCGGTTCGCGTGACCAGCGTGGCCCGCACCGTCGCCGACTGCTTCAAGTTCCGTAACAAGATCGGCCTTGATGTGGCCCTCGAAGCCCTCCGCGAGTCCTGGGCTGCGCGGCGAGTGACCATGGACGAGCTCTGGCGCTACGCGGTTCAGTGCCGGGTCGCCAACGTGATGCGCCCCTACATGGAGAGCCTGTCATGACAGGGCGAAACATCGCCGCATCGGTACGTGGGCGCCTTCTCACCCGAGCGCGAGAGACCCGGCAGGACTTCAGTCTGGTGTTGACGAGGTACGCGATCGAGCGCCTGCTGTATCGGATCGGCGTCTCCCGCCACGCGGACCATTTTCTGCTGAAGGGCGCGTTGCTTTTCGATCTGTGGTTCGACGTGCCGCATCGACCAACCAGGGATATAGACCTCCTCGGGTTCGGATAGGCCGAGCTGTCGCTCATGGAGAGCACGTTCAAGGAGATCACTGCAATCGCCGAGGACGACGGCGTGACCTTCGATCCCGACACGGTGCGTGCAACGGAGATCCGCAAGGATGCGAACTATGCGGGAGTGCGTGTCGGCCTGCTGGGTTCGATCGATGGAGCCCGCTGCCAGATTCAGGTCGACATCGGCTTCGGCGATGCCGTGACGCCGGATCCAGATGATGTCGAGTACCCGGTGATGCTGCCGGAGTTCGCTGCGCCGAAGCTTCGCGCCTACCCCCAGTACACAGTTGTGGCCGAAAAGCTCGAGGCGCTCACCTCGCTTGGTATGGCAAACAGCCGGATGAAGGACTACTTCGATCTCTGGGTGCTCGCGCGGTACGCCGACTTCGACGCCGACATCCTGCGCCGTGCTGTAAGGGCAACGTTCGATCGGCGCGCGACGAGCCTGACCGGATCGGCACCTCTGGGACTCACTGACACGTTCGCGCAAGATGTGCAGAAGGATGCGCAGTGGAGGGCATTCCTGAAGAGGAACCGGCTGGAAGGACTCGCGCTGAACGACGTCATCGCGGCACTGGGGCGTTTTCTGTTGCCGGTCGCCGAGGCCGCGGCCAGCCATTCACCGCTTCGTGGTCGGTGGACCGCTGGGGGGCCGTGGTCGCGCGAGGAGAGTGTCTGAGCACGTAGACGGCAAGAGTCGACCTGAAAGGTCCGAAGCCCTAGAGCGCCCCACAGCGCGTTACGCAGGACGCTCGCTGGCGACACCCCAAGCGAGCTGGCGCCGTACTCTTGACCGCAGGCACACAAGGCCCTCCTGATTGCCGGGGGCGCTCCCTTCGGCACACTCTTGTCACCGGCCGAACTCGGAGCTCATATCTGACGCGGGCGGCTTGCTGTTTGGGCTGTGTTTCAACTCGAGAGGACCGTTCGGTGATCTATGCAATCCTGAAGACGATCCATGTGCTGTCCATCATCGTATGGGTCGGCGGCATGGCGTTTGCGCACTTGTTCCTTCGGCCGGCGGTGGCCCAGCTTGAACCTGCGGTGCGCCTGCGTTTGATGCACGACGTGCTGGGCCGCTTCTTCAAGGCCGTGTTGGTGGCATCGCTGCTGGCGCTGGCCAGTGGGCTGTGGATGCTCGGGCGCGTGGCCAAACAGGTAGTTCAATCTGGTGGCAGTTTTGACATGCCGCTGGCATGGACCGTCATGACGGTGCTGGGCGTGGCCATGGTGGCTATCTTCATGCACATCCGGTTCGCCCTGTACAAGAGGCTCGGGCGAGCGGTTGCGGCTTCTGAGTGGGGCGCCGCAGGCGCTGCCTTGGCACAGACGCGCAAGTGGGTTCTCGTGAACCTATGTCTGGGCGTGTTGGTGGTTGTCGTGACGCTGATGCGCTGGTCGGCATGAGGTGAGGGCCCTTGCAGGGCCCGCGCGGATGGACCACCGTGCGTCAGTTCAACGAGCCCTGCGAGATCTGGAACTGCACTGTGCGAGTGGGCACGGTGCAACGGGTGCCCAGGTACTTGCTGGTGCAGGGGGAGGGAAACGCCTCAAACTAGCCCCAATAAGGGAAGTGGGCGAAAAAAAGCCCTCTTCACGAGGGCCAGGTGGCGGAGGGAGCGGGATTCGAACCCGCGGTGGGCTATTAACCCACACACGCTTTCCAGGCGTGCGACTTAAACCACTCATCCATCCCTCCGCAGGGACGTCCGCGCAAGCACCTGACAGGCGTTGCAACAGTAACAACCCAAGAGTTTAGCTTACGCCCTGCCACTCGTGACGTTGAAGCCACTGCAAAGGCACGAAATCAAGGGCGCGCTGGTGCGTGCTTTCGAGGACGACGGGCGGTGCGCAGCCGTCGGCATAGGCCTCTTTCCACCGCAGGGCGCACACGCACCAGCGGTCGCCAGGCTTGAGGCCCTTGAAGCGGTACTCGGGGCGCGGCGTGATGAGGTCGTTGCCGCGCTCGAACTGCTGATTGAGGAACTCCATGGTCATGCGGGCGCAGATGACATGGCTGCCCGCGTCCTGCGCGTCGGTGTGGCAGCAGCCGTCACGAAACCAGCCGGTCAGCGGGTCGTACGAGCAGGGCACGAGTTCGGTGCCCATCACATTCAGGGCGCGCGGGACCCCGGGCGCCGCCTCAGACGCCATGCTTGCCACCCTTCATCAGTGTCATGGCCGAGCCGATGAGCGCTGACACCTCGGTCATGTTGCCGGGCACGATCATCGTGTTGTTGGTGCGGGCCAACTGGCTGTAAGCCTCCACCGCACGCTCGGCCACCTTGAGCTGCACCGCTTGCTCGCCGCCGGGCTGTTCGATGGCCGCAGCGATCTTGCGGATGGCTTCGGCCGTGGCCTCGGCCACGGCGGTGATGGCTGCCGCCTCGCCCTGGGCCTTGTTGATCTCGGCCTGCTTCTCGCCCTCGGAGCGCGCGATGAAGGCCTCGCGCTCGCCCGTGGCGATGTTGATCTGCTCCTGGCGCCGGCCCTCGGATGCGGCGATGAGCGCACGCTTCTCGCGCTCGGCGGTGATCTGCGCCTGCATGGAGCGCAGGATCTCGGCCGGCGGCGTCAAGTCCTTGATCTCGTAGCGCAGCACTTTCACACCCCAGGTCAGTGCCGCCTCATCCAACGCGTTCACCACCGAGGCGTTGATGAGGTCGCGCTCCTCGAAGGTCTTGTCCAGCTCCATCTTGCCCACCACGCTGCGCAGCGTGGTCTG
>CAISJH010000086.1 GCA_903885585.1 uncultured beta proteobacterium | reverse complement strand
TTTTCAAGCAGGCGCAGGGCCGTGCCTTTGGCCAAATTCAACGACGCGCCCGCTTCCAGCAGCAAGGCACGATTAATGTCCCGGAAATGGCGGACACCCAATATCGGCCAAGCCAACCGGGTTTGTGCGGGCCAGCCCTTTTTGTCGAAGGCAGGCGTGTCATAGGTGGCGACGCTGAGCAGGTCGTAGAACGGGGCCAACTGAACGCCCTCATGCGACACCAGGAAGCTCAGGTTTTTCAAGTGGGCGTCGCTGTTGCCGACGAGCACATTGAACACCAACCAGCCAAAGAGACGGGATCGAGCCACCGCCGGGCTGCGACAGGCATTGGCCAGCGCGGCGAGATTTTCCATGCTGCCCTGGCTGTATTTGAAGCTGCGATCCAGCCCCAGCAGCTGGCAGGCGTCGATCACGTGTCGGCGTTGCCAGCCCTGCCCCTGTGGAATCCGGTCAAAGCGATCAATCAGGTACACCGGTGATGGCACGTAGCGACGATGCACGTCGGGCACATCAAGCCCGAGCCGCCGGGCGAGCCGCATCACGAACCATTCATTGATCACGGAATGGGGGTAGTCCTCGTCTGGGTGATCAGGCTTCAGGATGTGGGTAGAAGGTGTCGCGCCCGCAGGTTCAAACAGCGCGCCGTTCTGCAGGACAACTGCCAGCTTGTGCTGCGCACCGGCGAGCGACATGCGCTTGATGGCAGCATGCGTCAGCGGTGCCTTGGGCAACTGCCGGATGCGCGCCTCCAGCGCATCGTCCGGCAAAGGGCGAAGTGGCTCGGCTGCTTGCGGTGCTGCTTCTGGCGGCAGCAACGTCACCGACCCTGCTGATTCCGCGCCGTACCAGGCCAACAAGCCGAAGGCGTCTGCAGCATCCAGCTTGGCATCTGCGGCCAGCAGAACACGTTGGCCTTCTTCCGGCAGCAGGTTATCGAAATACCATTGCACAGGGCGCTTGCTTGCGCCGTCCAGCAAATGCTCCGCTGACAGAGGGAGGTGCGGGCTGAGCGCAAAACCCTTAGGGTTGTCCAGCCAGTCTGCTGCGTATTGAAAACTCCAGAGGCCGGCCACTTCTTGCAAGGTGCCGACTTCCATCTGATTGATCGATGCGTGCAACGACCGGCCGTTCATGGCTTGTCCGAACTGCTTGCTGACGCTTTCAAATAGACAGCCACGCTCTCGGGTACATCCACCATAACCCGGATACCCAGCCCTTCCAGAACTTGAAAAAGCTTGCCCCATTGCACGGATTCGCTGCCACGCTCAATCTTGCCCAGAAAGTTCTCGCTGACGCCGATACTTCCCGCTGCATCATCCTGGCGAATCTTCTGTGCCTTACGGCTGGCGCGCACGACTTTGCCGATGGCAGATGCACGATCGATGGGTAGCTTCATAAAAAATCCTCTCGTTTGAGAGGATTATGCATCAAGCGGGGGGGGCTTGGCCAAAAATCCTTTTGATCGAAAGGATTTTATGTGCGCGCAGTCTTACCAAGGCGAAATCCTTTCGTTCGCGAGGATTTTATTGGCACCCGCCCCCGCCTAAAC
>CAISJH010000085.1 GCA_903885585.1 uncultured beta proteobacterium | reverse complement strand
TCGTCGCCGCGGTTGACGCCGGCTACACCAATGATATGACGGCCGTCATGCAGCTTGATGACGACCCGTGCCGGCCGCTCCAGCGGCAGGCGCTGTGTCATGGACGGGTCTTCGCTGAGCTCGACCTTTTGCGCCAGCGCCAGCACGGCCGGGTCGCGCACGGCGTCCCAGGTGAAGCTGGCCATGGCGCTGCTGCCCCTCACCAGCCGGGTGGCCACCGCGAACGGCACCGAGAACTTGGCCGCCAGGGTGTTGCGCGGCGCCTTGTCGTCCAGCTCGGCCGCCAGGTGGTAGCTGCGCACCTCGATGCGGGTGATGGCTTCAGGTGCGGGCAGCGTGCCCTGCGCAGCCTCGATGGCATCCAGCGCGTCCAGCGTGCCGTGGTTGTAGCGGCAGCAGGAGTGCAGCTTGAAGTAGTTGTGCAGCAGGTGCCAGTCTTGCCCCAGGTCGCGCAGCACTTGCGCGGTGTCGAAGCGCTCGGAAATGATCTGCCCGAAGAGCGAGCCGGGCCCGTCGTGCTCGCCCGTGAAGCCGCAGCCCGCCAGCTCCACCGCCAGCAGGCCGTTGCGGTTGCTCATGCCGGCGTAGACGTTGCGCACCAGCCCGCCCTCGAGCATGGTGCGCTTGGAGGTGGCGGTGGCGAGCGAGCTGGCGATGTTGATCGCCTCGCGCATGTCGGCGGCGTCCAGTCCCATCACGCGGGCACAAGCCGCGGCAGCGCCCACCGTGCCCCAGGTGCCGTGCGGGTGCATGGCGCTGCGCAGCTGGCTGGCAGCGCCCAGGCGCGAGCCCACCTCGTAGCCCACCACCAGGGCGGACAGAAAGCTGTCGGCATCGGCCCCTTGCTGTTCGCACAGGGCGAGCGCGGCCGGCAGCACATGAATGGCCGGGTGCCCGCGCGAGAAGCGGTTGCCTTCGTCCATTTCCAGGAAGGTGCCGCCGGTGCCGTTGACCAGCGCGGCGGCTTCGGGGTGGGCCACGGTGCCCAGGCCGATGAGCGTGGCCCCGGCGCCCGCGTCCGCCCGCGTGCCCTGGCGCTGCGCGAGCGCGCGCAGCTCCGGCTCGGCCGAGCCCGCCGCGATGGCGGCCAGCGTGTCGGCCAGCACCCAGCCCGTGTGCGCGCGCACCGGCTGAGGCAAGGCGGCAAAGCGCAGGCTGGCGGCAAAGTGGCTGAGGGTGTCGAGGTAATCCATGCGGCTGGGCCGGGGGCCTTGTGCTGATGATGCGGCGTGAGGACGGCGATCTGTGAGGGTGTTCCCCGAGTTGACACTTCGGGGGCTTGTTCCCATGATGCGTGCTATTGTTCTAACATTAGAACAAGTTGGCTGTCCAGCCGGCTCTCGTTTTCCCTCGGGTGTGCCGCTCCAGATGGTCTGGACGCGAGCCCGCCAGCCCTCAACCTTCATCCTCCCAGGACTCGTCATGACATCGCAGATCACCGACTCCCGCCTTTCCCGCCGCACGGTGCTCAAGGCCGGCGCCGCCACCACCGTGCTGGGTGCGCCCGGCCTGCTGCTGGCCCAGCCCGCGGCCGTGAAGATCGGCCTGGTGCACCCGGTCAGCGGCGGCCTGGCCTACAGCGGCGGGCAGGGGCGTCTGGGCTGCCAGATGGCCATCGACGAGATCAACGCCGCCGGCGGCATCAAGGCCATGGGCGGCGCCAAGCTCGAGGCCGCGCTGGGCGACTCGCAATCCCGGCCCGAGGTGGGTGTGGCCGAAGTGGAGCGCCTGCACCAAGCCGGCGTGGCCGCCTACGTGGGTTGCTTCTCCAGCGCCATCGCGCTGCCGGCCACGCAGGCCGCGGCCAAGTACAACACCCCGTTCATGATCGACGTTGGCGTGTCGGATCTGATCGTGCGCCGCGGCCTGAAGAACGTCTTCCGTCTGGCGCCGGGCTTCGGCAAGTGCGTGGACGACGCCATCGTCGGCCTGGGCGAGATCAACAAGGCCGCCGGCGGCGTGGCCAAGACGGCCGTGCTGGTGCACGAGGAGTCGGAGTTCGGCACCGGCACGGCCAAGTTGCTGGCCGACCGCCTGCCCGGCATCAACATCCAGGTGGCCGAGGTCATCAAGCATGCCAACCCCACGCGGGACTTCTCGAACGTGGCGTTGCGCATCAAGGGCCTGAAGCCTGATCTGGTGATCATGAGCAACTACCAGAACGAGTACGTGCTGCTGGCCCGTACCCTGCACCAGCAGCGTGTGGACCTGGACGCCATGTTCAGCGTGCTGGGTGGCGGCTTCAACTTCAAGCTCGTCAAGGAGCAGCCGGACATCGCCCAGCACATGATGGACTTCAACCACTGGTACAACCCGCGCAACGCCAAGGCAGTGGCCATGCGCAAGGCGCTGGAGGACAAGGGTGGCCTGTTCACCTTCGAGGTGTACTGCGGCTACAACGCGGTCAAGTGCTATGCCGACGCCCTGGAGCGCGCCCGCACGGCCGACAAGGAGCGGGTGATCACGGCGCTGGAGGCCAGCACCTGGTCAGACCACTTCATGCCCTACGGCCCCACCAAGTTCGTCGACGGCCAGAACACCGGCGGCCGTGCGGCCATGCTGCAAGCCAGCCGGACCGACATCAACGTGGTGTGGCCCAACGAGTTCGCCGGCACCAAGCCGATCTACCCCCGTCCGAAGTTCGGCTGATCCGCAGGCGGGTCTTCATCTGAGGTCATCGGGCCCGCAGCCAAGGCAGCGGGCCCGGAGGCCTTCATTCCAGCGAACTTCACACCATCCCGGGGGACGCCGTCTTGGACGCCACGATCCTGCTGGCCGCCACGATCAACGGATTGCTGATCGGGGGGATCTACACCCTCGTCGCTTCCGGCCTGACGCTGATCTACGGCGTGCTGCACATCATCAACTTCGCCCATGGCAGCCTGCTGATGCTGGCCATGTTCGGCGTGTACTTCCTGCTCACCAAGCTGGGCGTGGACCCGTACCTGTCCCTGGTGGTCATGGTGCCGGCGATGTTCGCACTCGGTTACGTGATGTACCGCGGGCTCATCGGCAAACTGGCCCAGGGCAAGGACGAGAACATCCTGCTGATCACGCTGGGCTTGTCCATCCTGATCGAGAACCTGGCGCTGATGTTCTTCAAGGGCGACACGCGCACGATCTCGGTGTCCTACTCCGACCGCATGGTGGAGCTGGGGCCCTTGCTGCTGTCGTTTCCCAAGATCGTGTCCTTCTTGGCGGCCATGGTGCTTTGTGCCCTGCTGGGCCTGTTCATCCAGCGCACCGACACCGGGCGCGCCATCCGCGCAGTGGCCAAGGAGCGCATGGGTGCGCGCCTGGTGGGCATCGACGTGGACCGTGTCTTCGCCATTTCCTACGGCATTGGCCTGGCCACGCTGGGTGCGGCGGCCTGCCTGCTGATGCCCATCTTCTACGTCTCGCCGACCACCGGGCATGTCTTCGTGATCGTGGCCTTCACCGTGGTGGTGCTGGGCGGCATGGGCAGCTTCTTCGGGGCCGTGGTGGGCGGGCTCATCGTGGGGTTGACCGAGTCCTTCGGCGGCCTGTTCCTGGGTGAGAGCCTGGGGCAGATCGGCATCTCGCTGATCTTCATCCTGATCCTGCTCTTCCGGCCCCAGGGGCTGTTCGGGGGTGGCAAATGAGCGCGGCGCGTGGAGCCGGCGGTGGCTGGCCGCTGCACCTGGGGCTGTTGGTCATTGCGGTGGCGTTCCCCTTCGTGTTCCCGTCGCCCTTCATGGTGAACTTCGGGGTGATGGCGCTGTTCTATGCCTTCATCGGCCAGTCCTGGAACATCGCTGGCGGCTTTGCCGGCCAGCTGTCCTTCGGCCATGTGGTGTTCTTCGGCGCCGGGGCTTATGCCTCCACCATCTTCCAGCTGCGCTTCGGCTTCTCGCCCTGGTTCGGGCTGCCGGCCAGTGCGGTGGCCGGAGCACTCGTGGGCTGGGTCATCGCCGTGCTGTCGTTCCGTGCCGGGCTGAAGGGCTCTTACTTCGCACTGATCACGCTGGCCTTTGCCGAGGTGCTGCGCATCGTGGCCAACTCGGTGGAGATCACGGGCGGCGGCCTGGGCATGCTGATCCCGGCCAAGGCGAGTGCGGCCAACTTCCAGTTCAAGGAGCGCATCGGGTTCTATTTCCTGATCCTGGCGCTGACGGTGGGCTCCGTCGCGGTGGCGCTGTGGCTCAAGCGCTCGCGCTTCGGCGCGCAGCTCGCGGCCATCCGCGAGAACGAGGACGCCGCCAAGGCCCTGGGCATCGACGTCTACACCGAGAAGGTCAAGGTGATGATGCTCTCGGGCGCCATGTGCGGCCTGGGCGGGTGCTTCTTCGCGCAGTACTTCCTCTACATCGACCCCACCATCGTCTTCGGCGTGGACAAGTCGGTGGAGATGCTGCTGGTGAGCATGATCGGCGGCGCAGGCACCGTGTACGGGCCGCTGATCGGCGCCGTGCTGCTGGCGGCCATCAGCGACGTGGCGCGCGTGGTCACCAACGTGCAGGGCCTGTCGCTGGTGCTGTACGGCACGCTGCTGGTGATCATCATCGCCTTCCTGCCCAACGGGCTGATCGACTTGTTCAAGCGCATCGGCCGGCGGTCGCACGTGTCGGACGGTTCACGCCAGGCGGGTGACGGCAAGGGGGGTGCGGGATGAGCGCGCCGATGCTGCAGGTCCAAGGCCTGACCAAGATCTTCGGCGGCCTCAAGGCCGTGGACAACGCCTCGCTGAAGGTGGACGAGGGGCGCATCGTGGCGCTGATCGGCCCCAACGGCGCGGGCAAGACCACGCTGTTCGCGTGCATTGCGGGTTTCCTGCCCGTGAACGCCGGCCAGGTCACGCTGCTTGGGCAGGACATCACGGGCTGGCCGGTGCACCGCATCGCGCGGCGCGGCATGGTGCGCACCTTTCAGATCACCCAGCCCTTTGCCAAGCTCAGCGTGCACGAGAATATTGCCGTGGGGGCGTACCAGCGCTACACCGAGCGTGACGAGGCCTGGGCGCATGCACAGCGTGTGGCCGAGCAGGTGGGCATGGGCGCGCAGCTCGAGCAGCCCGCGGCCGACCTGACGGTGGCCGGGCGCAAGCGGCTGGAGCTCGCGCGCACGCTGGCCACCAACCCCAAGCTGCTGTTGCTGGACGAGGTGATGGCGGGGCTGAACCCCTCGGAGATCGTGGAGATCGTGGACATCATCCGCAAGATCCGCGACAGCGGCGTCACGGTGCTGCTGATCGAGCACGTGATGCAGGCGGTGATGAGCCTGTCGGAGCACCTGTATGTGCTGTCCTACGGCCGCATCATTGCC
>CAISJH010000084.1 GCA_903885585.1 uncultured beta proteobacterium | reverse complement strand
GATCGCACGACGGCCGTGCTCGCAGAAGCATGTGCCGGCTGACCCGCGACGGCTGGCGTCGAGGGTACCGCCTGGGCCGTGGGCCCGATGCTGCCGCAGCGCATCGGCCACGGGCCGGGTGCGGAGGCGGCCGGCTTCAGGAGGCCGGCCACGGGCTGGGTGGCCAGCCAGCGTGACACCAGGGCCACGTCGGCCAAGGGCAGGTTGCGCGCTACGGCGGCCATGCAGTCGGGCTCGCGGGCCTGGCGGTGACCTTGGCGCCAGGCGCCCAGCTGCCCGTTCAGGTAATCCACCGGCAGCCCCAGTAGGCCGGGTACGTGCGGCGCCACGCCCGCCAGCGCCGTGCCGTGGCAGGCTGCGCAGGCGGGCAGTTGGCGCGCCGGGTCGCCCTGGCGCACCAGTTGTTCGGCACGCCGCGCTTCGGCCGGTGACAGGGGCAGGGCCACCGGGGCGGGGTAGGGCAATTCCAGCCCCTCGAAGTGCCCGGCCAAGGCCCGCAGCATGTCGTCACTCAGCGGCTCGAGCATCCTGGCCATGCCGTCGTGGCGGCGTCGGCCTTGCTGGAAGGCGGTCAGCTGTTCGTGCAGGTAGCCTGCTGGTTTGCCGGCGAGCCGAGGGATGTAGCCGTCAGGCCGCGAGCGGCCTTGCGGACCGTGGCATCCCGTGCACGCCTTGGCCCGCTGGGCCATGGAGTCTTCCACCGGCTGGGCTGCGGCGGGGACCAGTCCCGCGAACGCTAGCGCCCCGCACACGGCCACGTACCGCAGCGTCTGCCAGGCGAAGGCCATCACCAAAGAGATGACGCTCTGTACGCTAGGTCTAGGGGTGTTGGACAGGCTGAACAGGCTTGCAGGCTCTCAAAGGTTGGCCGTGACCGACAGACGCGCGGTGCGCGGGGCCAGCGGATACAGGTACAGGTGGCCGAACTGCAAGGGGGCCTCCTTCCAGGCTCGGGCGTCGGTCACATTGTCCAGGCCGGCGCGCCACACCAGGTTGCGGCCTGGCGCCTTCTGCGTCCAGCGGGCGCCCAGGTCCAGGCGCGTCCAGCCGGGCGTGGCCAGCTGGTTGTCGGGCAGCACCATGCGCTCACCTTCGTGGATCACAAAGCCCAGCAAGGCCAGGCCCGGCACAGCGCGTACGTTGTAGACGCCCTGCAGTTTCAAGCTGGTGGCGGGCACGTTGACCGGCCGCAGGCCGTTGAGGCTGGCGTCCAGCGCGCCCTCGCGCCGCGCCTGCAAGGCCATCGCGCTGCCCCGCACCGACCAGGCGCCTGCGCGCCACTCGGCCTCCAGCTCCACCCCGCGGTGCTGGGCCGCCCCGTCTTCGCGGCGGGTGCAGCTGCCACTGACGTTGCAAGCACCGATGTCACTCCACAGCGGCCGGCGCATGTCGAAGGCGGCAGCGCGCCAATCCAGCTTGGGGCCTGATTGCTTGAAACCCAGCTCGGTCTGCTGGCTCTTGAGCGCCGGCAGGGCCTGTCCGGCGTTGGTGTAACGCGAGCGTCCCGGAGCCACCTCAGACTCCACGCCCTGACCCCAGCTCAGGTAGGCCAGCGTCTGCGGACCGAGGGCATGGCTCAGCGCGAGCCAGGGGGTGGTGAAGGATTGGTCGTAGCTCGTCGCGCGCGAGCCGTCGGTGCGCACGCTCTCCCGGTGCAGGCGGGTGTGCCGCAAGCCGGCCCAGAGGCTCCAGCGCGGGCTCAAGGTGATGGCGTCCTGCAGCCGCCACTCGGTGCTGCGCTCGTCACGCTGGGTGTTCTCGTCGGTGAGCGTCGGGTCCGCAGGCAGTGGGGTCAAGCCGTCGATGGAGCCCGAACCCGAGTAGTTGTACGCCTGCCGATTGAAACGGGCTTCGAAGCGCGTGAACAGCACGCCGGCCGAGAAGCGATGCGTCATTCCCAGCCACTGGCCGCGGCCGTTGATCGACAGGTCCATCGCATCCGACGTTCGGCGCTCGCCTTCGCTGCGGTAGTCGTACAGGTCGAAGCGGCCGTCCGGGCAGTAGCGGTCGGCGTAGTACACGTCTGCGGCGGCGTCATAACAGCCGTAGGGGAAGGCCACGCGGTCGTCGCTGCGCAGCCGCTGGCGCATGGCGTGGGCCACCAGCTCAACGTCCTTGCCGAGCGCCTGCGTCAGGCGCACCGAACCCGTCTGCCCGTCCATCACCACGGGCAGTGACCAGGCCTGGTTGTTGAGGTTGGTGCGAGGGTCGATGCTGCGCGCACTCGGCAGCACATCGCCCAGCAGGCTGAAGCCTGGTGTGCTGGGCTGGCTCTGGCGGCTGGACTCCACCTCCACCTCCAGCAGGGTGCTGGGGCCCAGCCGTGCCTCGCCGGCCAGCGCCAGCAGGCCGCGGTGGCCCCGACTGCTCTTCAGGCTCGGGTCCAGCCGCTCCAGGCCGGCGTTCATGCGCCATCCCAGCGCGCCATCGGTGCCAGCCCGGTCGCCCAGGTCCAAGGCCAGGCCCAGGGTGCCGTCCTGCTCCCAGCCCAAGTGGGCCTGACGGATGCGCTCACCAGGGCGCTTGACCACCAGGTTGACCAGGCCGCCGGGCGCGCTGGTGCCGGCCTGCAGGCCGCTGGAGCCCTTGAGGATCTCCAGCGCCTGCTTGTTGCCCTGGGCGATCACGGTCTCCGCATTGATGGGCAGGCCATCGCGCCGGTAGTTGAAGCGGTTGTCCAGGGTGAAGCCGCGCACCGCCAGTTGCCCCCAGTAGCCGGGGGCGTTGTAGGCGTCGGTGGTGCCGGCGTCCACCCGGGTGAGGTCGCCAATGCCGGAGATGCCGGCGTCCTGCAACTGGCCCAGCGTGATTACCGTGGCCGAGAACGGCGCGCGCGACAGGGGAACGTCGCCAAAGCCGGCCACGCTGGCGGCGTTGCTGGCGCTGCGGCCGCTGACGGTGATGGTCTGCGTGGTGGTGTCGGCTTGAGTCTGGGCCCAGGCCAGGATGGGCATGGCCAGCGCCATGACGACCGCCAGGCGGGACGGGGCGAAGGACGAGGAAACGGGTTGGATTGCCATCGTGATGCTCTCAAAAAGCGATGGCAGGTCGGCAAACACTGATGCGGGGCGGCACGGAAGAAACCCGTGCACGCTGTCTCAGCGGCTTCCCTGCGCGAGGATTACCTCAATCAGGTTCAAAGGGACTGTCTCAGTCGACACCGGCGAGCCGGTGGCAACACCCCTAGCGGAGAGTTGTGCGACGGATATCGCACAACAGGTTGAATTATCGGTCTCGGCTGGCGGTGATGAAGCGTGCGCCTTCAAAGGGCCTGCACGCAGGTGGGTTCCTGGGCGAGGTGCGCTGCTCAGCTACCGTTTGATTCGGCCCTGACCGCCTTCAGTTCTTCAGGCCTCGGTGCCGGGTGATACACCCAGCAGCTGATGCAGCCTCGGGCTGGTGGTGGTGTACTGCAACTGCGCCTTCTCGCCAGGGAAGACGTAGGCGCAGGCCGCAAAGGCCGCCAGCGTGGCCTCGTGGAAGCCGCACAAGATCAGCTTCTTCTTGCCGGGGTAGGTGTTGATGTCACCCACGGCGAAGATGCCTGGCTCGCTGGTCTCGAACTTCTCGGTGTCCACCACCAGCTGCTTGCGTTCCAGGGCCAGGCCCCATTGCGCGATCGGCCCGAGCTTGGGGCTCAGGCCCAGAAAGGGCAGCAGGCTGTCCACGGGCACGGTATGTATGCGGTCGTCCGCGCCGGTGATCTGCAAATGCGTGAGCCGGCCCTGTTCTTCTTCGAAGCCGACGATCTGGCCCGCCGTGAAGCGCATGGCGCCCGATTCACGCAGCGCGCGCATCCGCTCCACGGTGGCCGGGGCCGCGCGGAAGGCGTCGCGCCGGTGCAGCAGCGTCACGCTGCGCGCCTGCTGCGGCCCTTCTTGCGCAAAGTGGACGGCCCACCCCAAGGCGGTGTCATCGTCGCCCATCACCACCAGGTGCTGGCCGGCGAAGGCGGCGGGGTCACGCAGGCGGTAGAAGACCTGCTGGTCATGAAAGCGCTCCAGGCCCGGCACCTTCAATGTGCGGGGTTGGAAGGCACCCAAGCCGCCAGCGATGAAGACCGTCTTGCTCAGCAGGCGGGTGCCCTGGCTGGTCTGCACCAGGAAACGTTGGTCAGCCTGCCGCTGCACCGAGGCCACCTCCTGGTTCAGGTGGAAGGTGGCGCCAAAGGGCTGGATCTGCTGCAACAACCGGTCAGTGAGTTCCCGCCCAGTGCAGAACGGCAGACCGGGTATGTCGTAGATCGGTTTGTCGGGGTAGAGCTCGATGCACTGGCCGCCAGGCACGGCCAGCGTGTCGATGACGTGGGCGCGGATCTCCAGCAGGCCCAGTTCGAACACCTGGAACAGGCCTGCCGGGCCGGCGCCGATGACCACGGCGTCGGTCTCGAGGAGCGGAGCCATGGCCGCGCGACGAAGCTGCGGGCGCGGGCCTCAGCGCTGCAGTTCGCTCAGCTTGCCGGAGCGGTCTTTCCAGTCGTCAGCGTCGGGCAGCGGGGTCTTGCTGCGGGTGATGCTGGGCCACTTGCGGGAGAGTTCGGCGTTGAGCTTGATGAAGTGCTGCTGGTCGCCGGGCACGTCTTCCTCGGGCAGGATGGCGTTGACCGGGCACTCGGGAATGCACACGGCGCAGTCGATGCACTCGTCGGGGTCGATCGTGAGGAAGTTGGGGCCTTCACGGAAGCAATCGACGGGGCACACGTCGACACAGTCGGTGTACTTGCAGCGGATGCAGGATTCGGTGACGACGTGGGTCATGGCAGAGGTCCGAAGGCGTTGGGTGCCAGAACGGCTGGTAGGGATATGTCGTAACTTGACATCAGGCTGGGTTGACACACCAGCCCAGGAAAACCCGAAGTTTACGGTGCCGCCGGGGTGCTTTCGGCCGCGGATGTGCCGAGCCTGTGCTGTGCCAGGGGCGTGTCCACCGTCAAGGCGTGCCCGAGGGTTGTCGTACCCTCGGTGCCTGCGGGCACCACCGTCTCGGCCCCAACCCCCACGGTCACCACCGTAGGGCGGCCGCTGTGCAGCAGCGCAGCCTGTGCCAGTGTGCCCACCGTGTGGTCGGATCCAATCTGGTCAGGCCATCCGGCTCGCGACACCACGGCCACCGGCGTGTGCGCGGGCCAGCCCGCTTCGCGCAAGCGACGGCCCAGGGCGGCGAGCTGGCGGCCCGCCATGTAGAAGACCTCGGTGTCGGCCGTGCGGGTGGCCTGCAACTCGCCGGCACGGGTCATGGCTGTGGTCAGGCTGACGCTGCGGCCCCGGCCACGCCGCGTGAGGGGGCGCTGTGTGGCGGCTGCGGCGGCCAGCGCCGACGTCACGCCGGGCACCACCTCGCTGGCAATACCGGCCTGGGCCAGCGCCTCGAGTTCTTCTTCCAGCCGGCCGAAGACGCTGGGGTCCCCGCCTTTCAGGCGCACCACCACCTGAGCGCGCTGGGCCTGTTGCACCAGCAAGGCGTTGATGCGGGTCTGGCCCGTGGAGTTGCAGAAGCCGCGCTTGCCCACGTCGATCCACCGGGCGCGGGGGGCCAGTTCACGCAGGGCCGGGTCGGTCAGCGCGTCATGCAGCACCACCTCGGCCTGGGCCAGAGCGCGGGCGCCACGCACAGTGATGAGGTCGGCGGCACCGGGCCCCGCTCCCACGAAGATCACGTGGCCGGGGATGGTCGGAGCGCCTGCGGGTCTCATGCCGTCTCCGCAGCAGCGGTCTGGGCCGCGTTGGCCTGGCGGCGGAAGACGGGTCGCGCGTCCTTGACGTCGCCCTGGTAGTGGGCCGCGAAGAACCGCAGGGCGCGCTCTGCCGAGGCCAGGCGCTGGTCGGCGCGCAGCTGCACGGCGTCGAAGCCGGTGCGCTGCAGCAGGGGCAGCATGTCCACCAACACCTCGCCCGTGGCCCGGATCTCGCCCTGGAAACCCAGGCGCGCGCGCAGCAGCCGCGCTTGCGTGTAGGCGCGGCCGTCCGTCCACTTGGGGAAGGCCAGGGTGATCAGGGCCAGCCGAGGCAGGTCGGGCTTGAGCGCCTCGACATCAGCCGCGTTGTCCAGCTGCAACCCCAGGCGCTTGCCGGCAGTGGCCTGCTCGCTCCAGTGGCTGCGCACGGCGTGCCACTGCTCCAACGTCAGCAGCAGCTGGTCGGCCGGGCTGGGGTGGGGCAGGGGGCCGTCTTCACCGGTGGCCAGGTGCCAGCGGTCTTGTTGGGGGTCGATGAACTTCATGGGGTGGTGTCCGGCGCGTGGTCGCTTCGATCGGGCGCTGCAGTCGAAAGGCTCTGTCAGCAGGTTCGTTTGGCAGGTTGGTTCGGCAAGTTGGTTCGGTAGGTTCAGTGGGTCGTCAGACCGCCGGTGAGCAAGCCGTGGCCAGCCGCACGTCGTCGGTGGCGGCGCGAAACGGGCCCACGCCCAGGCGGCGCACGGTGTCGATGAAGCGCTCGCCCGCGCTGCGCTCGCGCCGGTAGGTCTCGATCACGGCCTCCACGGCGTCGGCCACGTCATCCGCGGCGAAGGACGGGCCGATCACCTTGCCCGGCGTGGCCGCGCCCGACAACGTGGAGCCGTCCGAGCCGCCCAGCGTGATCTGGTACCACTCGGTGCCGTCCTTGTCCACGCCCAGGATGCCCAGGTGTCCGCTGTGG
>CAISJH010000083.1 GCA_903885585.1 uncultured beta proteobacterium | reverse complement strand
CTGCGCGGCGGCTGGTTCCACACCGGCGACCTGGGGCGGCTGGACGCGCGCGGGCTGCTCACCATCACCGGGCGCGAGTCCGACATGTACATCTCCGGCGGCTCCAACGTCTACCCGCGCGAGGTGGAGGAAGTGCTGCTCACCCACCCTGGCGTGGCCGAGGTGGCCATCGTGGGCCTGCCAGATGCGAAGTGGGGCGAGATCGGCGCGGCCGTGGTGGTGCGCCGCACCGGCTTCGAGGCCCTGGACGCGCACGCCCTGCTGGCCCACCTGGAAGGCCGCAGCGCCCGCTACCGCTGGCCCCACCGCTGGCACTTCTGGACCGAGCTGCCCAAGTCCGGCTACGGCAAGATTCTCAAGCGGGAGATCAAGGAGCGGTTGCTGACCGCCGAAGCGCCGTAACCACCGGGGTCACACCCTGCCACGGCGCCTCAGTCAACCTTGCAAATTGAACACGGCATGTTCAATTTGCAAGGTTGCAGGCGCCACACCCAAGCCCTCTACCGTGCGGCCTCAGTTCCTCACGCCTTCGGGTACAGCACCATCTGCGTGCAGCGGAACAGCGCCAGCGTGCGGCCGCTCTCGCGGTGGGTGACGGTGGCGTCCCACACCTGCGTGGTGCGACCCACGTGCGCGGGCTTGGCGGTGCAATCGACATGGCCGTCCAGCGCGGTGGCCAGGTGGTTGGACTTCAGCTCGATGGTGGTGAACCCGTTGGCCCCTGCGGGCAGGTTGGCCACGCAGCCGTAGCCAGCGGCGGTGTCGGCCAGCGTCACCAGTGCACCAGCGTGCAGGAAGCCGTTGGGCGCCAGCAGGTGCGGCACCACCGGCAGGTGCATCCGCACCTCGGCGGGTGAGACCGACTCGACGACGATACCCAGGTGCCCGGGCAAGCGGCCCTCGCCACGGCGGTTGAGGTCGGCAGCGCTAAGGTCGGTACCCTGGAAGGGGCGAGCCGCGTTCGGAGTTGTCGTAGCGGAGGTCATGGGCGGTCTGAACGCGTGGTCTGCAGGGCCTGCATCATGCCGTGGCGCCGCCAGTCGCACCCAAGTGCAGTTGATCAGGCGCTATGCACCAACGGTCACACGGCTCTGGCACAGCGGGGCTCATCCCGGCCACACTGAATTGCATGCAGTGGCCTTCGGTCGGCGGCTGCGCCTCACTTGAAGGAGCTGTCATGACACCACTGCGCTTGATCCACTTGCCTCCTTCCGGGTGGTGCAACGACTTCACCAAACGCGTCACTTCCCGCATGGTGGCCACCGCCATCACCGCCATCACCGCCGTCATCGGCCTTGCCGTCGTACTGGGTACCGGCCTCGCGCTTCCGTCAGCAGCCTGGGCCGGGGAGGAAGTCCGTACGGTCTCGGGCTTCCAGGCGGTGGCGCTGGAGGGGGCCATGACCGTCAAGGTGGCGCGTGCCGACAACACACAAGTGCAGGTCAGCGGCTCTGACCGGGCGCTGGCCTTGGTGGAGACCGTGGTCGAGACGCGCGAAGGCGTGCCCACGCTGGTCGTCCGCTCACGCCGAAGCTGGTTCAACCAGGCCTCCGATACGGTGGTGCAGGTACAAGGTCCGCAGTTCCAGGCACTGTCGGTGGCGGGTTCGGGCACGCTGCAGGCCCGCCTGTCCAACCAGCCGTCACTGCGCCTGGCCATGGCCGGGTCGGGTGAGCTGGGCGTCGAGGGCGTGACCGCCCACCGCATCGACGTGCAGGTCGCAGGGAGCGGAGATGTGCGGGTGCGCGGCGCGGCACAGAACCTCACTGTCAGCGTAGCGGGCAGCGGGGATGCATGGCTGGGCGAGCTTGAAGCCGAGGACGTACGCGTGAGCGTGGCGGGCAGCGGCGATGCGCGGGTGAACGCGCGCCAGCGGCTGCGTGCTTCCGTGGCCGGCAGCGGCGACGT
>CAISJH010000082.1 GCA_903885585.1 uncultured beta proteobacterium | reverse complement strand
CCCGCCGCGGTACCACAGCACCTTGGGGTAGCCCGCGGCAGCTGCCCGCATGGCCGCATTGAAGGCCCACCAGGTGTTGGGCCCTTCGCCGTAGAACACCAGGCCGGGTTGACGCACGCTGAAGGCGCCTGCTGCCCGCAGCAGCGCCTGAAAGCGCTTCTCCAGGGCCGCATCGGCTTGGGGGTCAGCTACCGCCCTGCCGCCGTTGACGATGTGCAGCGCCCCAGGAATCATTCGCTCGCCCTCGGCCGCCACGTCAATGACGATGGGCGGCGCCTCAGAGCGCAGGCGCTGCAGCAGTTGCGCGGTGTCGATGACCTCCACGCCTTCAAGGCTGGCCGGCGTGGGTAGCCGCACTGCGTCAGTGCGGAGAGTCTGGCGCGGCGCGGATGCTGACGTTGAGCGCTCTGCCAGCAGCGCTGCCGGGTCGGGCTCGGGCGCCTCCCGCGCCAGTGCCAGGCCCACGCTGGCGGGCAGGGGCGCCAGGGCTTCAGGCACCCGCCGGTCGTCTACCGCCAGCAGGCGGCACAGGCGGGTTCGGCCCTGCGGGTGGTTGCAGCTGAACAGGGCCGTGTGGGCAGCCTGTCGCGGCGTGGGTGCGCCCTGGGTGAAGGCGTAGCCGCGCCCGTCCAGCGTGACCGCCACCGCACGGTGAAACTCGGCCCCCACCCAGCGCAGCGCAGCCGCCTCAAAGCCCTCGCGGCAGCGCGCCTGCTCGCGGCAGGCCTGCGGCATCAGCACAGTGGCGAGTTGCTGCGCGTCTTCCAACGCTTCGTCAGGCAGCAGCTCCACGCCAAACCAGGCCGGCCGCACCCGCATGGTGGCCGGCAGCTCAATGGGCACCGTGTGCGGCTGCGTCACCACCCCCAGGCTCAGCGCGTCTTGCTCAGGGTGCTGCACGCAGCGCTCAGCCGGCACCTGGCTGCTGGGGCAAAACCAGGGCACGCGGTCTGCCGGGCGGTTGCGGCCCGGCTCGCGTATGCGCAGCATGCCGGTGTGGTCTTCCAGGGCCGTGAGCGCGGGGCCAATCACCTCGGGCTTGAAGCGCTCACCCATGCGCTGCTGGTAGAACGCCAGCATCTGCGGCACCCCCACCGCTGCCAGCTCACGCGTTTCGCGCCGGCTTGGCCCGTGGATGCCCACCAGCGTGGCACGCGGGTGGTGGCCTGTGGCGAAGGCGCGCTCGGCCCCGGCCATGAACACGAGTGAGCAGGCCGAGTAGCAATGGCCCGAGACCAGCGTCTGCAGACGGGCCGCCTGCACCTGGCGCGCCATCAGCAGCCCGGCGCGCAGTTCACCACCGGCGGAGTTCACCAGCACCAAGCGCCGCACCGAGCCGGTAGCCATGCGCTCGCGCAGCGTCTGAACATCCGCTGCAGTGATGGGGCCGGCGGCGAAGAGATCCTCGCCCACCTGCTCGAAGGCCATGGCCTGTGCCGTGCGCGGCGCCACGGCCAGAGCCAGCAGCAGCAAGAGCAGCCACCCCAGGCCAGCAAAGCTGCCGTGCCTGCGCGCCAAGGGTGCGCTCACGTGCTGCCCTCCGGCTGCCCGCTCTGCTGGGCCTGAGCTTGCGCAGGTTCTGACCTTGCAGGCCATTCACTGCGCTGCATGAGGTGAGCGGCCTCAGCCGCTTGCAGACACCCCCGCGGGAACCTCTGTCGCCCTGGATGTGGCGGCGGAGACGGCATGCGACGAAGTGCAGCAAAGGTGGGCCCTGTGTGTCTTGTGGGCTGGTTGTCTTGCCTCTTGGTCATGGGAGCGGTAGTGCCCGCTCCCGCGGCCGCCAACGAGGTGGCCACAGGGCCCTCCATCCAGACCCCCACACATCCCACTACCCAGGCCGGCGCAGAACCCGCACCTGGCGTCCCGCACCACCAACCCGCCGCAGAGTACGGCTTGGCAACGGCTGCACAGCCCGCAGCCCCCTGGGGCCCACGCCATGCTGCCTGGGCCGACGGTGTCAGCACCGCGCTGGCCCTGACCAATGGCGCCATCGAGCGCAACCCGCTGATCGGGGCGTCGCCGGCCGCACTCCTTGCGGTCACCGGTGCCAAGCTCGGCATCGTGGAGTGGGTGGAGCGCTCCCAGCTTGAGCCCCAGCAGCGCCAGCGCACGCTCAAGGCCTTGTCGGCGATGTGGGGCGGTGCCAGCATCAACAACCTGTTTGTCCTGTTGTCGGCCCAGCCGGCCGTGGCCCTCTTGGCCGGGCTGGCGGGTGGTTTATGGTTGTGGCGGGCCGAAGATGCTGCACTTGAGAGCTCACCTGTGCAATCCGCTCAAGCATCACCACCAAACACGTCGCGCGAGTAGACCTTGACCTTCACGTCGTCCAGCGGGGCAGAGAGCCGGTTGGCCACGATCACATCAGCCTCGGCCTTGAAGGCGGCCAGGTCGTGCTCCACCCTCGCGCCGTGGAAGGGCGCAACCGGCAAACCGGGCTCATGCACGATCACCTGTTTGCCCGCCTTCAGCAGCCTGTGCATCACGCCCAGCACGCTGCTGGAGCGGAAGTTGGCGCTGCCCGCCTTCATGCCCAGGCCATAGATGCCCACCACCCGCGGGTTGCGCGCGAGGATGCTGCGCGCAATGAAGTCTTGCCGTGTGGCGTTGGCCTGCACCGTGGCAAGTATCAATTGCTGCGGTACGTCGTCATAGTGCCGCAGCAGTTGCTGGGTGTCCTTGGGCAGGCAGTAGCCGCCATAGCCAAAGCTCGGGTTGCGGTAATGCGTGCCGATGCGCGGATCCAGGCAAACGCCCTCGATCACCTGGCGCGCGTCCAGTCCCCGCGTGGCGGCAAAAGTGTCCAGCTCGTTGAAGAAGGCCACCCGCATGGCGAGATAGGTGTTGGCAAACAGTTTGATGGCCTCGGCCTCGGCGCTCTCGGTCAGCAGCACGGGCACGTTGGCCTGCTCGGCACCTTCCAGCAGCAGGTCTGCCAGGCGTTGGCCGCGTTCTGAGCGCTCGCCCACCACCACGCGGCTGGGGTGCAAGAGATCGTGCAATGCACGCCCCTCGCGCAAGAACTCCGGGCAGAACAGCACACGGTCCGTCTGGTGCCGCTGCTCCAGCCGCTCGGTAAAGCCCACAGGCACAGTGGAGCGAATCACCAGCACCGCCTCAGGCGCCAGCGCCAGCGCATCAGCCACCACGGTCTCCACGGACGATGTGTCAAAGCCGTTTGCGCCCTCGGTGTAGTCAGTGGGCGTGGCAATCATCACCCACTGCGCATTGGCGTAGGCGCTGG
>CAISJH010000081.1 GCA_903885585.1 uncultured beta proteobacterium | reverse complement strand
GGCGTGCGCAGCACGGCCCGGGGGACATGAGCGAAGGCGGTCGCCCGCCGTTCACGGCCGCAAGGTGACGGCCGCAGGTGCACGGCCCCACGGGGCACGGTTCAGTGCAATGACCCCGGCGACACCAGGTCGAAAGCGGCCACCGCTGCCTCAAAGGGCCGTGCGTCTTCCGTCATGCAGAAGAAGGTGCCGCGCATGCTGCCTTGCGGCGTGGCAAGCTGGGTCCAGCTGGTGTACTCGAACACCTCGCCTGGCTTGAGCAGGGGCTGGTGCCCCACCACGGCCAGGCCCCGCACCTCATCGGTACGGCCGTGGGCATCGGTCACCAGCCACTGCCGTGCCACCAGCTGGGCGGTGCAATCCCCCGTGTTGCGGATGGTGACCGTGTAGGCGAAGGCGAACGGCCCCTCGGGCGGGTTGGAGCGGTCCGGCAGGTACTGCACGCGCACGCTGGAGCTGAACTCGGGTCTGGACATGTGTCGAGTTTAAGATCGACTGCATGACCACATACCGCATCGCACCGTCCATCCTCTCGGCTGACTTTGCCCGCCTGGGCGAGGAGGTGCGCAATGTGCTGGCCGCAGGGGCGGACTGGATCCACTTCGACGTGATGGACAACCATTACGTGCCTAACCTCACCTTCGGCCCCATGGTGTGCCAAGCCCTGCGCCGGCATGCGGTCAAGCCTGACGGCACGCCCGCGCCGATTGACGTGCACCTCATGGTGCAGCCGGTGGATGCGCTCGCCCAGGCCTTTGCGAAGTCCGGTGCCGATCTCGTGAGCTTTCACCCGGAGGCCAGCGCGCATGTGGACCGCACGCTGCAGCTCATTCGCACCGAGGGGTGCAAGACCGGCCTGGTGTTCAACCCCGCGTCGTCGCTGGATGTGCTGGAGTGGACCATCGACCAGCTGGACCTGGTGCTGATCATGAGCGTCAACCCAGGCTTTGGCGGGCAGAGTTTCATCGAAGGCGCATTGCGCAAGGTCGAGCGCGTGCGCAAGCTGATCGACGCGACGGGCCGTGACATCCGCCTGGAAGTGGACGGCGGCATCAAGGTGGACAACATCCGCCGCGTGGCCGATGCCGGAGCCGACACCTTTGTGGCCGGCAGCGCCATCTTCGGCAACCCCGATTACCGGGCCGTCATCGAGGCGATGCGCCAGGAACTCGCGCGGCCTGCGGGCGGGTGACCAGCGCGTTCAACAGCGCGCAGGCCGTCCAGCAGATCCAGGCCGACCACAGGGTGTGGCTGGCGTAGTGGGCGCCGCGCACCATCTGCGCCCAGCCGAACAGCACGCCCAGGCCCAGCACCCCGGCCAGCCACCAGCGCGCTGCCTGCGGTGCGTGGGGTCGCAGCGCAAACCAGCCCGAGACGAAAGCGAAGGCCGCCACCGCATGGCCTGACGGGAAGCAGTGGCCCGGGCCGCCGTCTTTCACGCCAAACTGCCAGTGCGACACATAGGCTGCCACCCCACCAAAGACTTGCAGGTCCCAGGGGCAGCTCGTGGCGCTGACGCGCTTGAGCGCCGGCACCAGCAGCAGGCAGCCCAGCGTGATCAGCACCCAGGCCACGCGTTCGCGCCGGCTGGGGCCCTCCCACCATGGTCTCCAGATGTTCACCACCAGGGCGGCCAGGGCCAGCCAGCCCAGCAGCCGGCCGCCGTCATGCAGCACCCGGCTGGTCCACCAGGCGTCGCGCCACGTAAAGCCGTTGGATGAGCCTACGGCGTGGATGAGGGTGAGGTCCAGTCCGGTGGCATCCCAGGCCAGCAGCGCCAGCAGGCCGAGCGCGACGATCAGCGCATCACGGCGCCCATGGGACGCTGTCTGGAGGGAAGGCACTGCGCCGGCGGTCATGGCTTGACGCACTCTGCACTCAGGTCCCAGGTCTTCTCGTGCACTGCGGTACGCACGTCCATCAGGCCCAGCACCGTGTGGAACAGGTGGTCATGGGTGGTCGGCTGGCTGGCGCGCTGGGCCAGGCACGCCACGTCCAATCCGCGCGTCTGGGCAAAGCCTGGGCTGAACCACATCACCATCGGCACGCGCTTTTGCACCTCTGGCGCAATCGCGTAGGGGATGCCGTGCAAGAAGAGGTTGTTCTCGCCCAGAGACTCACCATGGTCGGACACGTAGATGACGGCGGAGTCCACGCGGTCGGCCTGCGCCTTCAGGCGCTGGATCAGCGTGGCCACCAGGTGGTCGGTGTAGAGCAGGGCGTTGTCGTAGGCGTTGACGATCTCCTCACGGGAGCACAGTCGCAGGTCGTCCTTCTGGCAGGCAGGCTGGAACCGTGCGAAGGCCGGCGGATGGCGCCGGAAGTACGACGGTCCGTGGTTGCCCAGCTGGTGCAGGAACAGGGCCTGTGTCCCTTTCGCCTGGGCCAGCCGTTCGTTCAGATCATGCAGCAGGCCTTCATCCAGACAGCGCCCACCCTCGCACAGGCCGGTCGGGTTCCAGTCCTTGACGAAGGCGGTGGGCAGCCCCTCGCACACCCCCTTGCAGCCTGACTGGTTGTCCACCCACTGCACGCCCACGCCGGCACGGGCCAGCACGTGCAGCAGCGATTCGCTGCCACGTATGCGCTCCTCGTCATAGGCCCGCCGGCCCACGGGCGCGAACATGCAGGGCAGCGACACCTCGGTGTTGGTGCCGCAGCTCGTCACCTGGGCAAAGTTGATCAGACCGGGCGTGGCGGCGAGCTGTGGCGTGGTCTGCCGCGCATAGCCCGACAGGCCCCAGTTCGCCGCCCGCGCCGTCTCACCCACCACGAAGACCAGCACCAGCGGCCGCGTGCGCTGAGCGAAGTTCGGGCCCGGAACAGCATCCAGCCCGATGGTCTGGCGTGGTGCGGCGGCGCCCTTGGCGTCAGCCGCCAGCACGCTGCCGATGGACCACAGGTAGTTGGCCGGTGTGATCAGGTAACGCAGTTCCT
Organism: uncultured beta proteobacterium; assembly: GCA_903885585.1. Taxonomy (GTDB): domain Bacteria; phylum Pseudomonadota; class Gammaproteobacteria; order Burkholderiales; family Burkholderiaceae_C; genus Rubrivivax. The sequence goes on along the minus strand of CAISJH010000081.1, from coordinate 1,847 downwards.
TCTGGTTGCGCATGAGCGAAGAGAAGGGCTGGAAGACCGCCAGGATGGCCCCCACGATCACGGCCAGCGCCGCGAGCAGGGTGCCTGCCCGCACGAGCAGGGCGCGGGTCCAGCGCCGGGGCTTCAGCCGCAGCCGCCACAGCAGCAGCAAGGGCAGGGCGGCCTGCCACAGCAGGTGCGGCAGCAGGGACCAGCTGAACAGTTCGCCGGCCTCCTTGGCGTCGGTGCGCAGCACATTGCGCAGCATGGACGGGTCGAGGTAGACGCCAAAGCGGTCCATGAAGTTGCTGGCAAACGCCGTGCCCACGATCAGCAGCGCGGCCAGGGGCTTGAACGCGTGGCGCACGCCTACCAGGGCCACCAGCAGAAAGTGCAGCGCCAGCACCATCAAGGCCAGCGCTGCAGCGAAGCCCCAGGCGCTGGCATCGCCCCACTCACGTCCCTTGAGCGCGGCACCCAGGAAGGGGCGGTTGGCCGACAGCAGCCAGAACAGGCTCAGCGCCAGTGCGGCGGTTTCGGTTGAGGTGGTCCAGATCCAGCGTTCTTGCGGCGCCGGCTGCGCGTGCACAGCCAGAGTGACAGGTAGGCGGTTCTTCAAAGGCCACATGCCGGGAATTGTCGCGTGGCTTGGGCCGTGCACCCGTCACCACATGTATCGCGTGGCTCCGACGAGGGAGCCGGGGAGGCGCGGCGGTTCATAATCGCCTGTTCCCATTTCGGAGACGTTCCTTGGACCAGAGTCACCCTCGGTGACCGTCCGCTTCGGCATCGCGGCCCACCCGGCTTGACCCGGCGGCCTAACCGGGGCGAGGCGGTACCCACCCCTTGAACCCCGCGCCGCTGGCCCGCGAGCCGGCGACGGAGAACCCGATGCTCAACGTCTTCACGCTGGCCGCCGGCCGGCTCATCCAGCACGATATCGACACCCAGGACGCTCTGGCCGGCCTGCAGCCGGTGTGGGTGGACCTCGAGTCCCCCACCCGCGACGAGAAAGCCTGGGTCAACCAGCGCTTCGGCCTGTCCATTCCCGATGACGCGGTCGATGACGATCTGGAGGAGTCGGCTCGCTTCTACGAGGAAGACAACGGCGAGTTGCACATCCGCTCGGACTTCCTGATCGACAGCGAAGACGGCCCCGACGGCAAGCCCTCGCGCAACGTGCGCGTGGCCTTCATCCTGCGAGAGGGTGTGCTGTTCTCGGTGCACGACGAGGACTTGCCGGTGTTTCGTCTGCTGCGGCTGCGGGCCCGGCGCATCCCGGCCCTGATCGAGGACGCCAAGGACGTGCTGCTGAAGCTCTATGACGCTGATGCCGAGTACTCGGCCGATGCCCTGGAGGGCATCTACGACCACCTGGAGCGCGTGAGCGCGCGGGTGCTGAAGGAAGACGTCAACGACACCATCGCAGGCGAGGCCCTGGCCGCCATCGCCAAGGAAGAAGACCTGAACGGCCGTATCCGCCGCAACGTCATGGACACCCGCCGCGCGCTCAGCTTCATGATGCGCAGCCGCATGCTCAATGCTGAGCAGTTCGAAGAGGCGCGTCAGATCCTGCGCGACATCGACTCGCTGGATTCGCACACGGCGTTCCTGTTCGACAAGATCAACTTCCTGATGGACGCCACGGTCGGCTTCATCAACATCAACCAGAATAAGATCATCAAGATCTTCTCGGTGGCCAGCGTGGCACTGTTGCCGCCCACGCTGATTGCCAGCCTGTACGGCATGAACTTCCAGTTCATGCCTGAGCTGCAGTGGGAATACGGCTACCCCTTCGCGCTGGGGCTGATGTTGGCCTCGGTGGCCGCGCCCTTCATCTTCTTCCGCCGCAAGGGCTGGCTGCGCTG
>CAISJH010000080.1 GCA_903885585.1 uncultured beta proteobacterium | reverse complement strand
GTGCCCGCGGGCTTCCACACCAACGGCCGCTGGCCCTTGGGCCTGCAGCTCATCGGCCGCCCGCGCGACGAGGCGGGGCTGCTGAGGCTGGCGGCAGGCTGGGAGAACGCCGGCCTGGGGGCCCCGGGCTGCAGCCCGTTCACGGTCTGAAGTGGTGCACCGCGCACGCCGTACCAGCCCCTCCACGCTCGCCCAAGCCGATCAGCACTTCAGCCCTCCAGCACCATGCTGAAGAAGGAAGTCGCCCGCGGCCCAGGAGGGCGCGTGCTCATCATGGGCTCCATCACGCAGGTGAGCCCTGAGGACGAAGGCGCATGGGTGGTGTCGGCCTCGCACGGAGGCGTCAGCTCGGGCGAGTTTGCGCTGGAGGTGCCGCTGCAGGGCGCCTTCTTCAACGATGCAGGCGTGGGCAAGGACGACGCCGGCATCGCCGCACTGGCCATGCTGCAGGCCCGCGGCGTGGCCGGGGCCACCGTGTCGCACCTGAGCGCGCGCATTGGCGACTGCCAGGACACCTGGGAGCACGGCGTGGTGTCGCACGCGAACGCGAAGGCCCAAGAGTTGGGCATCCTGCCCGGCCAGTCCCTGCGCGAGTCTGTGCTTCAGCTTTTGCAGCGCTGACCTCCAACCCGACGGCCCCAGCCCACCACGCCTGGCTTGAGACGAGCGCAGTCGACTTGCGCTGCGCCGCGGATCAGAAGTCGCGAGAGTCAGATTGCCGGTCTGCGCAGGCCGATCCAGGCCACACAGCCGACCCGCTCAGGGTCGATGGGCGCTGTCCAGGGTTCCACATGGGCGTGGCGACCCGCCCACTGCACGCTCACCAGGCCACCCTCTTGCGCCTGCACGATGCCTTTGGCGCGCACCAGGCGCCCGGCATCAGCCTCCCACCCTGCGATCAGAGCCTGCACATCCACCGGCCCGTGCAGGTGCAGCAGGCCGGACTCGAACACGTCAGCTGCAGGGGCGACGGCCTGCGCCCGTGGCGCAAGCCGAGGCTGGGCCGACATCAGGCCCAGCGCAGCAGTCCGTTCAGCCCACGGTGCCTTTTCTGCAGGGGCCGAGTCAGCTGGCCCTTCGACGTACCGGACCTGAAAGCCCAGCACCACCTCCGCTGGCACCTGTGCACGCACCGCAGGCCACAGCGGTGTGCGCGGATGGCCGGTGGCCCACCAGGCCTTGAGCCGGGCCAGGGAGCCGGCCTCCACGCGGTCGGTCTGGTTGAGCAGCAGCAGGTCGGCATCCTCCAATTGCTGCCGCACGGTATCGCCCACGTAGCGGTCGGCCGCGCGGTCCTGCACGGTCGGCGCGTCCGCCACCACCACCGTGGCCTCCACGCGCAGGCCGGGCACCAGCGCAGCCGCACGCGCCACGGCCGACGGGATGCCCACCCCGCTGGTCTCGATCAGCAGCACCTCGGGCCGGGGTTGGCGCTGCAGCAGCTCAGCCAGCGCGCCGACGAGGTCACCACCGAAGCTGCAGCAGACGCAGCCACCGGCCAGGCTGAGCACGCCGTCTTCGGCCCCGACGATGAGATCGGCGTCGATGGACACCTCGCCAAAATCGTTGACCAGCACCGCGATGCGCCGGCCCCCGGCGTGACGCAGCAGGTGGTTGACCAGCGTGGTCTTGCCCGCGCCGAGGTAGCCACCGATGACGATGGCGGGAACAACCTCTGTCATGGCAGCAGCCCCGCGAGGTGCGTGACCGTGAGGGCGCAGACCCGCGTCACGCCGCCGGGAATACCCGACCGCCCTGCACCGTACCCCACACGCGCACGTCCTTCAGATGCTCGGCGCCCACCTCGGTAGGGTCGTCCTCCAGCACGCAGAAGTCGGCGCGCTTGCCGCACTCGATGGAGCCGATCTCGCCGTCGAGCTTGAGTGTCCACGCGGCGCCCAGCGTGACCGCGCGCAGCGCGTCCATCACGCCAATGCGCTGTTGGGCGCCCAGCACGCGCCCGGTCGCGGTAAGGCGGTTCACCGCGCACCAGGCCGTGAACAACGGCGCCAGCGGCGTGATGGGGGCATCGGAGTGGATGGAGAACGGCACGCCCGTGTCCAGGGCCGAGCGGCAGGCGTTCATGCGCTCGGCGCGCTCGGGGCCCACGGTCACATCGCGGTGCTGGTCACCCCAATAAAAGTGGTGGTTGGCAAACAGGTTCACGCCCATGCCCAGCGCCTTCATGCGGCGGAACTGCGCCGCGTCCGCCAGCTGGCAGTGCTGCAGGATGAAGCGGTGGTCGGGCCCGGGCTGGGTGCGCAGCACGGCTTCCAGTTGGTCCAGCACCATCTCGGTGGCTTCGTCGCCGTTGGTGTGCGTGTGGATCTGCACGCCCTGCGCCAGGGCCAGCGCATAGGCTTGGGCAATGGTCTCGGGCGGCGTATACCAAAGGCCGTTGGGGGCCCCGTTGTAGTAGCCCGGCCAGCGCAGCCGGGCCGAGAAGCCCTGGATGGAGCCATCGGCCACCACCTTGATGCGTCCCAGGCGCAACTGCTCAGTACTTCGGGGCTTCAGCGCCAGCACGCGTTGCACGGCGTCGGCCGGCGTCATGCCCATCAGGCGCAGCAGCGGCACGATGCGCAGTGGGTAGGCGTCCTCGCCCGTGACCCGCAGCAACTCGTCCACCTCGCCATCACTCAGCGTGGCGGCCAGGTCGGTGGCTGTGGTGACGCCAGCGCGCACAGCCAGTTGCCCGAAGGCGCGAATGCCGAATTCGTCACCCCCCAGGAAGGAGCGGCTCAGCCCCACCACGCCCAGCGCCGGCCCCATGGCATCTGGCCCCTTCAGCTCTCCCGTGGGCAGACCGTCAGGCCCCAGCGGAATGCCGGGATGCGCGATGCCCGTGCGCAGCAGCCCCGCCTTCTCCAGCGCCGCCGTGTTGACGTTCAGGATGTGGCCACTGGCGTGCATCACGCCCACGGGCTGCGTGCTGCCCACGCGGTCCAGGTCGTGACGGTTGCAACGGCGCTCGCCGAAGTAGATCGGATCGAACCCCCAACCTACCAACGGTGCCGACGGGTCGTCCACTGTGGCGGCGCGGGCGGACAAGGCCGCCACCACCGCCTCCAACGAGGGGGAGCCGGCGACGGTACGGCCCTGCGGGTCGCGCACGTCAAAGTAGCCGCAGTAGGTGAAGCGCCAGAAAGTGCCGGCCATCAGGTGGCTGTGGCCCTCCACCAGCCCGGGCATCAGCACACGGTCGGCAAAGCGCTCGTCCAGCTCGTAAGGTCCCCAGCCTGCCAGGTCCTCCAAGGGTCCCACGCCCAGGATGCGCCCATCGCGCACCGCCACATGCGTGGCCTCGGGCCGGGACGGGTTCATGGTCAAGATGCGGCGGGCGGCGTAGACGGTGGTCGGCATGGGCAAACGAGGGTCAGGGTTCAATCGGTCAGATGGTATGCGGAGGGCCGATGCGCTCGGCAACGGGTCAGCTGTGGCATCAGCCAGCATGCAGCTGGCAGAGACTCGCGATCACCCACCCGAGCGCACCACCAAGCCTGAGCGGGCGACATCGTCGACCGCGCGCACGCCGGCCAAGCCCATCACGCGGCTGAGCTCGTCGTCCAGGGTCTTGAGCACGTGCGCCACGCCGGACTGGCCGGCCACCGCCAGACCCCACAGGTGGGGGCGCCCGAGGAGCACCGCCGTGGCGCCCAGACCGAGCGCCTTGAAGACATCGCCACCCCGGCGCACGCCACCGTCCAGCAGCACGGGGATGCGCCCTTCCACGGCCTGCACCACCCCGGGCAGCGCACGCAGGCTGGGCAGGGCGCCATCGAGCTGGCGGCCGCCGTGGTTGGAGACGATCACCCCGTCCACGCCGGCCTGCACCGCGCGGCGTGCGTCCTCAGGGTGCAGCAGGCCCTTGATCAGCAGCGGCCCGTCCCACTGGCGACGCACGGCAGCGATGTCGTCCCAGTTCATGCCCGGGTCCAGCATGGAGGCCATGCGACCGGCCAGGCCGGCCACGGTCTCTCGGGAGTTCTCGCGCACGTAGTTGCCGAAGGTGATGCGGTCGAGCTCACCGCGCATGCGCCACCACCAAGGGAACTTGCTGGCAAAAGCCAGCCACTGGCGTGGGCCAAAGCGCGGTGGGATGGAAAAGCCGTTGACCAGGTCGCGCTCGCGCTTGCCGAG
>CAISJH010000079.1 GCA_903885585.1 uncultured beta proteobacterium | reverse complement strand
ATTCTCGGTGCAAGCCGGCGTGCTGCGCTTCGGTGAGTTCAAGACCAAGGCCGGGCGACTGTCGCCCTACTTCTTCAACGCAGGCTTGTTCGATGACGGCGCCAAGCTGGGCCGCCTGGCGGAGTTCTATGCCCGGCGCCTGCTGGCCAGCGGCTTGGACTTCGACATGCTCTTCGGCCCAGCCTACAAGGGCATCACACTGGCTGCGGCCGTGGCCATCGAGCTGGCCCGCCTGGGACGCAACGTGCCCTACGCCTACAACCGCAAGGAAGCCAAGGACCACGGCGAAGGCGGCACGCTGGTGGGCGCCCCCGTGCGAGGCCGCGTGCTGATCATCGACGACGTGATCAGTGCCGGCACCTCCGTGCGCGAGTCAGTGGCCCTGATCACGGCCGCCGGAGGACAGCCCTGCGGCGTGGCCATCGCGCTGGACCGCCAGGAAAGAGCCACCGACAACGGCGCCGACGCCCCCTGGTCGGCCGTGCAATACGCACGGCAACACCACGGCATCGAGGTGGTATCGGTTGCCACATTGGCCGATCTGCTGCAGTATCTGACTACGAACGACGACCCGCAGCTGCAAAGTTACGCGGCACCCGTGCAGGCCTACCGCGACCGGTACGGCTGCTGAAGTCGCAAGGAGCAGGCTTGAGGACACTTCACCGCAGGACCACGGCCATCACGGGCGCACTGGCGCTGTGGGTCGTGGCAGGCGGTGTCTGGGCCCAGGCCGCCGCGCCAGGGGCGTCGGTGGACATCTACGTGTGCACCGACGACCAGGGCCGCCGCATCACGGCGGACCGGCCGATCCGCGAGTGCATGGACCGTCCGCAGCGCATCCTCAACCCGGATGGCTCGCTGCGCGGCATCAAGAACCCGCCCATGACCGCACAAGAGCGAGCGGCCAAGGAGGCGCAGGAACGCCAAGCCGCCGAAGAGGCCGCCGCCAAGGCCGAGGCCGTGCGGCGCGACCGCAACCTGTTGGCGCGCTACCGCAACGAGGACATGCACCGCGCTGCAAGAGAGTCTGCGCTGGATCCGGTGCGCCTGACCATGGACCTGACCGAAACCCGCCTGGCTCAGCTGCGGCGGGAGCGGCGCGCATTGGAAGAAGAGGCCAGGGCACCCAAGAACAAGGACCACGCGGCCACGCTGAAGCTGCAACTCGAAGCCAACGATGCAGCCGCGGCCGCGCAGCGTGAGAACACGGCCAATCAAAGGACCGAGTTGGACCGCATCAACCGCATCTACGACATCGAGCTCGAGCGTCTCAAGCGTCTGTGGGCGGGCGAGTCGGCAGGCTCGATGGGGGCGATCGAGAGCCCCACGTACGAGGCGCTGCCCGTGGCGCCGTCGCGCGTCAGCGCGGACCGCAAGCCGCCGGCCAAGAAGTAGGCGCCGCTGAACCCCGGCGAGGGGCTCAGCCCAGCTTGCGCTTGAGCAGCTCGCCGGCCTGCGCCGGGTTGGCCTTGCCTTTGCTGGCCTTCATCACCTGGCCGACCAAGGCATTGAAGGCCTTGTCCTTGCCGGCGCGGAACTCCTCCACCGACTTGGCATTGGCCGCCAGCACCTCGTCGACGATGGCCTCCAGCGCACCGGTGTCGTTCATCTGCTTGAGGCCCTTGGCCTCGATCAGGGCGTCCACCGACGAGCGCGGATCTTCCGTGCTTGCGGCAACTTCGGCACCCCACAGCGCATCAAACACCTGGCGGGCGCCGTTGTTGGAGACGGTGGAGTCGACCACGCGGCCGATCAACGCGGCCAAGGCCAGCGGTGCGACAGGGCAGGCTTCAATGCCGATGCCCTGGGCATTCAAGCGCTTGGACACCTCGCCCATCACCCAGTTGGCCACCAACTT
>CAISJH010000078.1 GCA_903885585.1 uncultured beta proteobacterium | reverse complement strand
GTCTCCAACGCCTCCTATCTGCTCATCCTCTGGGTCTTCATGCACGCGCCGGTGGCTGCGGGTGCGGCCTTGCGCGACACCAGCGCCGTGTTCGCCATGTTGATCGCGGTGTGGTGGCTCAAGGAGCCCATGCCTACGCGCCGTCTGGCGGTGGTGGCGCTGGCGGTGGCAGGGGTGCCGCTGCTGCGGCTGGGGTGAGGCCAGCGCGGTCAGTCTGCGCGCTTGACCCTGAACCACGCCGCGTACATCGCCGGCAGTGACAGTAGGGTCAGCGCGGTGGCCACGATCAGGCCGCCCATGATGGCCACGGCCATCGGGCCCCAGAAGACGCTGCGCGTCAGCGGGATCATGGCCAGCACGGCGGCCGCCGCGGTCAGCACGATGGGACGGAAGCGCCGCACCGCGGCTTCGACGATGGCCTCCCACGCCGGTACACCCTGCGCGCGGTCCTGCTCGATCTGGTCGATCAGGATGACCGAGTTGCGCATGATCATGCCCATGAGGGCGATCACGCCGAGCAGCGCTACAAAGCCGAAGGGCCGGTTGAACAACAGCAGCGCCGCGGCCACGCCCGCCACGCCCATGGGCCCGGTGAGGAAGACGAGCATGGCACGCGAGAAGCTGTGCAGCTGCAGCATCAGCAGCGTGAAGATGATGAACAGCATCACAGGCACACCCGCCGCGATGGAGCCCTGACCCTTCTTGCTCTCTTCCTGCGCGCCGGCCACCTGGAGGGTGTAGCCCGCGGGCATGCGCTTTTGCAGTTCCTGCAGCGCAGGCCAGACTTGCTGCGTGACCGTGGGGCCCTGCAGGCCTTCGGCCACGTCGCCTTGCACGGTGACCGCAAACTGCCGGCCCTCGCGCCACAGCACACCGGGCTCCCAGGCCAGGCGCACCTGCGCCACTTGCGTCCACGGCACGGACTTGCCGCTGGTGGTGGGCAGGTAGGCGTTGGCCAAGTCAGTGATGACGTCGCGCTCGCTGCGCGGCTGGCGCAGCACGATGTCGATCAGGCGGTCGCCCTCGCGGTACTGGCCGATGGGCGTGCCCGACAGCAGCGTGCGCGAGGCCTGGGCGATGGATTGGCTGGTCACCCCCAGGGCGCGGGCCTTGTCCTGGTCCACCTCCAGACGCAGCACCTTGACCTGCTCGTTCCAGTTGTCGTTGACGCCGCGCATGCCCGGGTGAGCGCGCAACACGGCCTTGGCTTCGTCGCCCCAGGCGCGCACCTGGGCTGAGTCGGGCCCCACCACGCGGAACTGCACGGGGTAGGGCACGGGCGGGCCGTTGGGCAGCAGCTTGACGCGGGTGCGCGCCTCGGGGAACTCCTGCGCCAGCAGGGTGGGCAGGCGCTGGCGCAAGGCCTCGCGCACCTTCAGGTCCTGCGGCACGATGATGGTCTGCGAGACGTTAGTCTGCGGAAAGATCTGGTCCAGCGGCAGGTAGAAGCGCGGCACCCCGCTGCCCACCCAGGTGCTGACCGTCTGCACCCCCGGCTCCTTCATCATCCGAGCCTCGAAGCGCTGAGCCAGGGCCTCGCTCTCGCGGATGGTGGAGCCCTCGGGCAGCCATAAGTCCACCAGCACCTCGGGGCGGCTGGAGTCGGGGAAGAACTGCTGCTGCACCTTGCCCATGCCGGCCACACCGGCGCCGAACAGCGCCACGGTGGCGGCAATCGTCCACCAGCGGTGGCGCACGCAGGCGTTCACCAGCGCCCGAAAGCGCGTGTAGAACGGAGTGTCGAAGAGCTCGTGCGCCTGCCCTGAAGCACTGGGCCTGTTCTTCAGCAGGGCGGCCCCCATCCAGGGAACGAAGTACACCGATACCAGCCAGGAGATCACGAGCGCAGCCGAGGTCACGGCAAAGATCGCGAACGTGTACTCGCCCGTGACCGACTTGGCCAAGCCGATGGGCAGGAAGCCCGCGGCCGTGATCAGCGTGCCCGTGAGCATGGGCATGGAGGTCACCTCATAGGCGTAAGTGGCCGCGTACACCTTGTCGTGGCCCTCCTCGAGCTTGCGCACCATCATCTCCACGGCAATGATGGCGTCGTCCACCAGCAGGCCCAGCGCGATGATCAGAGAGCCCAGCGAGATTTTGTGCAGGCCCACGCCCCAGTAGTACATGGTGACGAAGGTGATGGCCAGCACCAGCGGGATGGTCAGCGCCACCACCATGCCGGGCCAGATGTCGAT
>CAISJH010000077.1 GCA_903885585.1 uncultured beta proteobacterium | reverse complement strand
GCGCCTGGTGGACGCCGGCAAGACCTACGAGAAGGACGGCGCACTGTGGCTGCGCAGCACCGACTACGGCGACGACAAGGACCGCGTGATGCGCAAGTCGGCGCCGGAAGGTGCTGCACAAGAAGGTGGGGCGGCGGCCTCGCCCTACACCTACTTCGTGCCCGATGTGGCGTATCACATCCACAAGTGGCAGCGTGGCTTCGTCAAGGTCATCAACATCCAGGGCAGCGACCACCACGGCACCATCGCCCGCGTCCGTGCGGGCCTGCAGGCCGCGGGCGTGGGTATTCCACCCGGCTACCCGGACTACGTGCTGCACAAGATGGTGACCGTCTTGCGCGGGGGCGAGGAGGTCAAGATCTCCAAGCGCGCCGGCGGCTACGTCACCCTGCGCGACCTCATCGACTGGACCAGCCGCGACGCGGTGCGCTTCTTCCTGATCAGCCGCAAGGCCGACACCGAGTTCACCTTCGACGTGGACCTGGCCCTCAAGCAGAACGACGAGAACCCGGTCTTCTACGTGCAGTACGCCCATGCGCGCATCTGCTCGGTGCTGGCGCAGTACGGCAAGGGCTCCGAAGGGCAGGACACCGCTGGTCTGGCGGCGGTGGATGGGGCGGATGCCGACCTGTCGCTCCTGACGGCGCCCACCGAGAGTGCGCTGATGCTCAAGCTGGCCGAATATCCCGTGATGCTGACACGCGCTGCGGCCGAGCACGCACCGCATGATGTGGCTTTCTATCTGCGCGATGTGGCTGCGGCCTTCCACAGCTACTACGCCGCTGAGCGGTTCCTGGTGGCCGACGCGGCCCTCGCGCGTGCCCGCATGACGCTGCTGTGCGCCACGCGTCAGGTGCTGCGCAATGCACTGGCCGTGCTGGGCGTGAGCGCACCCGAGGCCATGAACCGTGACGAGACCGAGGGCAAGAGCTTGTGAACCATCCCCGCACCCCTGGAGGCACCGTGAAGTCCGCGCAAGCCCAGCGTGGCGGCTTCGGCATGGGCCTCATCGTGGGCCTGGTCATCGGGCTGGCCCTGGCATTGGGGGTGGCGCTGTACGTCACCAAGGCGCCCGTGCCCTTCGTCAACAAGGTGCCGCAGCGCAGCGCCGAGCAAGACGCCGCCGAGGCACAGCGCAACAAGAACTGGGATCCGAACGCGCCCCTGGCCAGCAAGGTGCCCAGGCCCGCGCCAGCCCAGGCCGAAGGGGCGGCTTCCGGTACGTCCGTCGGGGCGCCCGCTGGCGCCGCAACGGCCAGCGCACCGGCGGCCGCGCGCAACCCGGCCGCCATCCTGGCCGGGCAGGCTGCTGCACCTGCAGCGGTGGCCTCCGCGCCCGCCAACACCAAGGCCGGCAAGGCCGCGCCGGGCTCCGACCCCTTCACCTACTTCGTGCAGGCTGGCGCCTTCCAGCGCGCTGAAGACGCCGAGGCCCAGCGTGCCAAGCTCACCATGCTCGGTCTGGAGCCCCGCATCCTGGAGCGCGAGCAGTCAGGGCGCACGGTATACCGGGTGCGAATGGGGCCTTTCGAGAAGCAGGCCGAGGCCGAAGCCCTGCGCGAGAAACTCGCCGCTACGGGCATGGAAGCTGCGTTGGTGCGTATCGAGCGTGCGCCCCAGTGAACTCCCGTGGCCCTGGCGATGCACACTGCACATGACCCCCCTGAAAGGACCTCAATGAACCGCCGCGATTTCTCCCAATGGATGGCTGCGCTCGCAGGCGTGGCCGCCGTGCAAGGCCTGCAGGCCCAAGGCGGCCCGGTGGAGGGCGTGCACTACGTCAAGCTGTCGCAGCCGGCGCCCGTGTCAGCGCCCACCGGCAAGATCGAGGTGCTGGAGTTCTTCTGGTACGGCTGCCCGCACTGCAACATGCTGGAGCCCGCCCTGGAAGCCTGGATCAAGCGCCTGCCTGCAGATGTGGCTTTCCGCCGCGTGCCGGTGGCCTTCAGCGCCACGCACGAATCCCATCAGCGTCTGTACTACGCACTGGAAGCCATGGGGCAGCTGGATGCCATGCACCGAAGAATCTTCGCGGCCATCCACACCCAGCAGCAACGCCTGGACCGTGAGGCCGACCAGATCGCCTTCTTGAAGGCCCAGGGCGTGGACGAGGCCAAGTTCGTGGAAATGACCAAGTCCTTCTCCGTGCAGACCAAGATGCGCCAGGCCAAGCAACTGTCCAGCGCTTACAAGATCGACGGGGTCCCGGCCTTTGGCGTGGCGGGCCGCTTCTACACCGCCGGCTCCCTGGCGGGCGACAACCAGCGCGCGCTGGCCGTGGCGGACTTTCTGATCGACCGGGCCCGAAAGGGCGGTTGAAACCGGGGCCCGCCGGGGCAGCGGCACTAGAATCCACAGCAAGTTTTGTGCCGCCAAGATGCTCCCCGTGCCGCCGCTCTCACAGTCCCTGCCCTGCACCGTCATCCCGGCGGTGGGGTGGCGCGGCTGGTCACGCCGCGCCACCATCAGTTTGGACCTGCGCAGCGGCGTCAGCCGCGCTCTGATCGGCAGCCTGGCCTGCGTCTTGTGGGCCGCCGGCACCGGCGTGGTGTTGGCCGAGAAGGCCGACCGAAGCAAGCCCATGGTGCTGGAGGCCGACAAGCGCGGCACGGTGGACGCCCAGAAGCAGAACACCGTCTTCACCGGCAACGTGGTGATCACCCAGGGCACCCTGCAGATCCGGGCTGAACGGGTGGAAATCCAGGAAGGCAGGGAAGGGTTTCGTACCGCAGTGGCCTTCGGAACGGCCCAGCAACCGGCCTTCTTCAAGCAAAAGCGCGACGGCGTGGACGAGAACGTCGAGGGCACGGCCGAGCGCATCGAGTTTGACGAGAAGAGCGACACGCTGCGCCTGAGCGGCAACCCCATCGTCCGGCGACTGCGCGGGCCGCAACTGGCCGACGAGATCACCGGCAACCTCATCACCTGGGACAACCGCACGGAAGTCTTCACCGTGGACGGTGGTGCCCGCACACCGGCCAATCCCAGCGGACGCGTACGCATGCTGCTGAGCCCCCGCAACGAGGC
>CAISJH010000076.1 GCA_903885585.1 uncultured beta proteobacterium | reverse complement strand
CGCGTGGTGGAGCAAGGCCCCCCGGCCGAGTTGCTGGCCGCTGGTGGCCTGTACGCCAGGCTGCACGCCATGCAGTTCAGAAGCTGATCCGCTGCACCGGCAGGTTCGGCCACCTGCAGCCCTTCCACATGACCAATCCCCTCTGGCAGGAGCCTTCGACATGACCCCTAACGCCCCCACCCCCGCCATTTCCCGCTACCCCGTACCCGCTCTGGAGAACCTGCCCGAGGACATCCGCGCCCGCATCCTGGAGGTGCAGGCCAAGGCCGGCTTCGTGCCCAACGTCTTCCTGGCGCTGGCTCACCGCCCGGCCGAGTGGCGCGCCTTCGTGGCCTACCACGACGCCCTGATGTTCAAGGAAGGCGGCAACCTCAGCAAGGGCGACCGCGAGATGATCGTGGTGGCCACTTCGGCCGCCAACGATTGCCTGTACTGCGTGGTGGCTCATGGCGCCATCTTGCGCATCTATGAGAAAAAGCCCCTGGTGGCTGACCAGGTGGCCATCAACTGGCGCAAGGCCGACATCACCCCACGCCAGCGCGCGATGCTGACGTTTGCCATGAAGGTGTGCCAGCGCTCCCACGAGGTGGAAGAGACCGACTTTGCCGCACTGCGGGAGCACGGCTTCGACGCCGAAGACGCCTGGGACATCGCCGCCATCACCGCCTTCTTCGGCATGAGCAACCGGCTGGCCAACGCCACGGGCATGAAGCCGAACGAGGAGTTCTACCTGATGGGCAGGGTGCCCAAGTCGAAGTGAGCCTCGAGACACCTGCAACGCTGGCCTTGCGATCCGTTCGCCGGACTGCCCGATGACGCTGGACCGACGCCAAGCGCTGGGGGTGGCTGCAGGAGCCGCCTCGGCAGCGGCCGCGCCTGCGTGGGCTGCCGCTCCTGCAGGCCCAGCAGGCCCTGCCACAGCCAGCACCACCACCCGCGAGCCCCCTGCGGCGCCGGGCGCCAAGGTACTGCGCATCGTTTCGCCCAGCGAGACCGGGTTTGATCCCGCGCGCGCCGGCGATGTGCCCTCGATCCAGGTGATTGCCCACCTGTTCGAGCCGCTCTACGGCTACGACCCTCTGGCCCGCCCCGTGCGCATGATCCCGCGCGCGGCCGCCGCGCTGCCGGAGGTGTCAGACGACTGGCGCACCTGGGTGGTGAAGATCCGCCCCGGCAGCCACTTCGCCGACGACCCCGTGTTCCAAGGGCGGGCACGAGAGTTGACGGCCCACGACTTCGTCTACAGCTTGAAGCGCTACGCCGACCCTGCCACCAAGAGCCCGGGATGGAGCTCGCTGGAGCAGATGGGCATCCTGGGCCTGGCCGAACTGCGCAAGGCCGCGGTGGAGCAGCGCAAGCCCTTCGACTATGACCGGCCCATCGAGGGCCTGCAGGCGCTGGACCGCTACACACTGCGCATCCGCCTGGCCACCGGTCGCCCGCGCTTTGCCGAGCAATTGGCCGGCAGCGCCACCGGCGCCGTCGCGCGCGAGGTCATCGAGGCCTGGGGCGAGGCCTCGCCCGAGCACCCGGTGGGTACAGGGCCCTTCCGCCTGGCCTACTGGCGCCGGGCCTCGCGCATCGTGCTAGAGCGCAACCCGCGCTACCGGCAGGCCGTCTACGAGGCCGAGCCAGCTCCGGGCGATGCCGACGGGCAACGCATCGCCAACGCGCTGCGCGGCCGCCGCTTGCCCATGGTGGACCGGGTGGAGATCTCCATCATCGACGAGAGCCAACCCGGCTGGCTGGCCTTTCTCAAGGGCGATGTGGACTACGTCATCGTCCCCGATGAGTTCGTGCCCCTGGCCGTGCCGGGCGGGCGCGCTGCGCCCTATCTGGTCAAGCGGGGTATCCAGGCGCACTTCCTCTCCCTGCCGACCACGGCCTACACCATGTTCAACATGGCTCACCCGGTGGTAGGCGGGTATGCCCCGGCCCAGGTGGCGCTGCGGCGGGCCATCGGCCTGGGCATGGACATCGAGCGCGAGATTCGGCTGTTGCGCAACGGCGGTGCCCTGCCCGCGCAATCCCCCATCGCCGTGCACCTGAGCGGCTACGACACCGCCTTCCGCTGCGAGATGACCGCCTACGACCCGGCCCGCGCGCGTGCCTTGCTCGACCTGCACGGCTACCGGGACCACAACGGTGATGGCTGGCGCGAGCGGCCCGACGGCGCGCCCCTCGTGCTGGAAGTGGCCACCCAGCCCACCCAGGCGGCGCGGCAACTGGACGAGCTGATGCGCCGCGGCATGGCCGCCCTGCAACTGCGCACCGACTTCCGCCCCGCCACCTGGCCGGAGCAGTACAAGGCCGCGCGCGCCGGCAAGCTGATGATGTGGTCGCTCTCCGGCCGGGCCGGCGCGCCGGACGGCATCCAGGGCCTGCTGCGCTACGACGGCGCGGCCGCCGGCGGGCTCAACCTCTCGCGCTTCGACCTGCCGGAGATGAACCGCCTCATCGCCCGCCTGCAGGAGCTGCCCGACGGCGCTGAGCGCAACGCCGTCTTCCACCAAACCAAGCTGCTGGCCGCGGCCTGGATGCCCTACAAGCTGCGCATCCACCCCGTCCAAGCCGTGCTCACGCAGCCCTGGGTCAAGGGCTTCAGGCAACCCCTGTTCAGGGCGAACTGGTTTGAGTACGTTGATGTTGACGTGGACGCGAGGCGGTAACGGCCGGCAGGCCCGAGCAGGTACGAGCTGCGAGAGTACGCCCGGGCGTTGAATCCGGCGCTTTCAAGGATCGAGCGGGCCTCGTGCACCGCAACTTCTTCAGCTGGTCGGCCCTGAAGAGCCTGTTCTGGCAGGGGCTGGCCGGCGAGGCAGCGCCAGCCTTTGCACTTGCTGCAGGCCAACTTCCGCAACACCGGGGGCCGTCACCGCCCTGGCTAACCGCTTGCTGAAGATCAAGCAGGCGGGGTTCGGCTCCGTGGACCGGGAGAGCAACTTCCTGGTGCGCATGGAGGAGCGTCAGCGATCGTCTTCCAGCGCTGGCGCCGCCGTCAATCCCTCTGCGAGAGGACCTTGCGCAACTGCGGCAGGATCAGCGGAACTTCGGTCTCAATGATGCTCCAAAGCGTGTCGACGTCGATCCCGAGATAACCGTGGATCAATCTGTTGCGAGTGGCCACGACCATTCGCCAAGGAACATCTGGATGATCGTGCCTCACGGCGATCGGCACACGTGCCGCGGCCTCACCCAGCAATTCCAGATTTCGCAAGGTGGCGTCGTAGACCAATCGGTTGGCGACGAAGGCTTCTTGATCCAAACCTGCGGTGTATTCCATCACCGTCTCGGCAAAGCCGATCATGTCGTCCACGTAGAAGCGCCACTCCCGCGCCGGTGCCTCAGACACGCACGGCCTCCTGCTCGATGAAAGGTCGCAGCTCGGAGCGAAGCGCCTTGTCGGTCACCAGATCCACCGGACGGCCAAGCACATCCTCAAGCATGAACTGCACACCGAAGTAGCGCTGTGATGTAGCCGGTCCATCGAAAGACACAAGAATATCGATGTCACTGTCCGGCCTTGCCTGGTCGCGCACCGCCGAGCCGAAGAGCGCCAGACGGCTGACGCCGTAGCGCGCCGTCAGTTCAGGCTTGCAGCGGGCCAGCAGTTCCAGGATCTGTGCGCGGCTCATGGTGGATCAACACGGCTGGACTGAGTGTGCCTCACATCAACACGATGTCGTACTGCTCCGGGTTCATGCCCGGCTCGGCGCTCAAGGAAATGGGCTTTCCGATGAATTCGCTCAGTCCGGCCAGGTGCACGCTTTCCTCGTCGAGCATCATCTCCACCACGCTGGCGCTGGCCACCACGCGGAACTCGCGAGGGTTGAACTGGCGGGCCTCGCGCAGGATCTCGCGCAGGATGTCGTAGCACACGCTGCGCGGGGTCTTGACCTGGGCGCGGCCCTCGCAGGTGGGGCAGGGCTGGCACAGCATGTGGGCCAGGCTCTCGCGGGTGCGCTTGCGCGTCATCTCCACCAGGCCCAGGGCGGAGAAGCCGCTGAGCGTGGTGCGGGTGCGGTCACGCGACAGTTGCTTGCGGAACTCGGCCAGCACGGCCTCGCGGTGCTCTTCGCGCGTCATGTCGATGAAGTCGACGATGATGATCCCGCCCAGGTTGCGCAGGCGCAGCTGCCGCGCGATGGCGCCAGCGGCCTCCAGGTTGGTCTTGAAGATGGTGTCGTCGAAATTGCGGGCGCCCACGAAGCCGCCCGTGTTGACGTCCACCGTGGTCAGGGCCTCGGTCTGGTCGATGATCAGGTAGCCACCGCTCTTCAAGTCCACACGCTGGGCCAAGGCCTTGGCCACGTCTTCCTCAATCCCGAAGAGGTCAAAGATGGGGCGTTCGCCTCGGTAGTGCTCCAGCTTGTCCACCACCGCCGGCATGTAGGTGCGGCCGAAGGCCTGCAGGGCCTCGAACTGCATGCGCGAATCGATGCGGATGGACTGCGTGGCCTCGGTGGTGAGGTCGCGCAGCACACGTTCCACCAGGCTCAGATCCTGGTGCAGCAGCGTGCCCGCGGGCTTGGTGACAGCGCGGTGTCGCACCAGGCTCCAGGTCTTGCGCAGGTAGGCGATGTCCTCGGCCAGCTCTTCGTCGCTGGCTTCCTCGGCGTTGGTGCGCAGGATGAAGCCGCCTCCCCCGCCGGTCTCGGGCGTGCCCACGAGGGCTTGCATGCGCGCGCGCAATTGTTCACGGGTCTCGGGCGAGCCAATCTTCTGAGAGATGCCGATGTGCTGGTCCTGCGGCAGGTGCACCAACATGCGCCCGGCGATGCTGACTTGCGTGGACAGGCGCGCGCCCTTGGTGCCGATCGGGTCCTTGATGACCTGCACGGTCAGCGTCTGGCCTTCGAACACCAGGCGCTCGATGGGCACGGGGGGTGCGTCCTCGGCACGGCGGCCCGCCGGCAGCGCCGCGTGCAGGTCAGCCACATGCAGGAAGGCCGCACGGTCCATGCCGATGTCGACGAAGGCACTCTGCATGCCGGGCAGCACGCGCGACACCTTGCCCAGGTAGATGTTGCCCACCAGCCCGCGCTCCAGCGCCCGCTCGACGTGGAACTCCTGCACCGCGCCGTTCTCGACGATCGCCACCCGCGTCTCCTGCGGGGCCCAGTTGATGAGGATGTCTTGTGTGGCCATGGGGCGAGTCTAGGGGTTCGCAGGCCGGGCGGCCTCCAGCGGCCCAGTCTGCGCCGTCAAGGTGTCACGGCGTGGCGCCGAGCGCCATGTGCACGCGCGCCTGGCGCAACAGTTCGGCCGTTTCGAACAAGGGCAGGCCCATGATGCCGCTGTGGCTGCCCTCGATGTGAGCGATGTGTCCCGCCAGCGCGCCCTGGATGGCGTAGGAGCCGGCCTTGCCGAAGGGCTCGCCGCTGGCGATGTAGGCCTCGATGACAGCAGCCGACAAGGGCGCGAAGCGCACACGGGAGACCTGGGTGATCTGGGAGATCTTCGGGGCCCTGGGCTGCGTGGCACGCAGGGCAGCCGAAGCCTTTGGCGGTACGACGGCCTCCTGAACCGGAGCGGCCAACGCCACCGAGGTCAGCACGCGGTGGGTACGACCCGACAGGGCCGACAGCACGGCGGCGGCGTCCTGCGCATCGGCAGGCTTTCCCAAGATGCGCCGACCCAGCGCCACCGTGGTGTCCGCGCACAGGATGGGCGCCTCAGGCAGACCCCGCCGCAGGCGGCGGGCCACGGCCGCCTGGAGTTTGGCAAGGGTGACCCGCTTCACATAGGCCCCGGGCAGCTCGCCAGGGCTTAGGGCTTCCAGCGCCTCGGCATCTTCATCCGTGTCGGGCAGCAGCAACCGGCAGGCGACGCCGATCTGCGTCAGCAAGGCCTGGCGGCGCGGGCTCTGCGAAGCCAGCCAGATGAAGTCGTACTGAGGCGGACGGGACACGGACATGCTGAGCGGAGAGGCGCGGAGGATTTGAGGCGGGGTGGACGTGCAGGGATAGCCCGCCGCTTCACTCGCGGTGGTACGGGTGGCCCTGCACCACGGACCAAGCCCGGTACAGCGCCTCTGCCAGCAGCACCCGGGCGAAGGCATGGGGCAGGGTCAGATCCGACAGACGCAGGGTCTCGTCGGCGGTGGCCTTGAGCGTCGGGTCCAGGCCGTCGGGGCCGCCGATGAGAAAAGCCACGTCACGCCCGTCCCCCCGCCAGAACTGCAGGCGCTCGGCCAGTTGGGCGGTGGTCAGTCTGCTGCCACGTTCATCCAGGATCACGCGGCGCACACCCTTGGACAGGGCCGACTCCAGACGCTGCGCCTCGGCAGCCATGCACTGCACTGCGGTCTTGCCCGCGCGAGGTTCGGCCTTGAGCGCCTTGAGCTCCAGCTTGCAGTCGGCAGGGAAGCGCTTGGCGAAGTCGTCCCACGCGGCATCGGCCCAGGCGGGCTGGCGCTGACCGATGGCGGCCACGACCAGCCGCATGGCGTTCAGCTCTTGGCGGAGCCGGTCTTGCGGGCGGCAGTCTTCCGGGCCGGTACCGCTGCCTTGCGGGCGGGGGCGGCAGCACGGGAGGCCGTGCGCGGCGCCGCGGTCTTGGCGGCTGGCGCCTTGCGGGCCGGAGCCGCCTTGCGCGCCGGCGTCTTGCGGGCCACCACCACCGTGCTCGTAGGCGCCTTGGCGGCCACCTTGGCCGGGGCCCTCCCCGCAGACTTGGCCACAGGCTGAGCCGTGGTCTTGGTCACGGTCTTCGTCGTGGTCTTGCGCCCAAAAGCGGTCTTCGAGGCAGTCTTCGCGGCGGTCTTGGCAGGCGCCTTGCCCGTCGTCTTGGCTGCCGCCCTGGCGGCCGTCTTGACGGGGGCCTTGGCCGGCGGCTTCGACGCGGGCTTGCGGGCTGCCGGCGCGACAGGCTCGGAGGCCTTCACCAGGCCCTGTGCCTTGGCCGCGCGCTTCATGGCCACGGGCTTGACGCCCCAGATCTCTTCGAGGTGGTAGTACTCGCGGATCGAGGGCTGCATGATGTGCGCCACGGCGGCGCCGCAGTCCACAATGATCCACTCGCCGTTGTCTTCGCCTTCCATGCGCAGCACCTCCATGCCGCGCGACTTGACGGTCTCGCGGACACTGGAGGCCAGGGCCTTGGTCTGACGGTTGCTGGTACCGGAAGCGATGATCACCCGCTCGAACAGCGGTGAGAGGGCCTCGGTGTTGAAGACGACGATGTCTTGCGCCTTCACGTCCTCGAGCCCATCGACGATGGCTCGTTGCAGCTTGCGGATGTCCATTCAGGTCGGGGTCTGGCCCCGGTAGAGGTAATGTTGGGCAATATAGCCTGCGACGGCCTCTCCCACCATCGGAGAAACGTCATCTCCCCTCGCCAAGGCCCTGCGCAGGGCTGTGGAGGACACCGGCATGTCGGGCAGGGGCAACACTTCCAGCCGATGCGGGTGCTTGGACAACACCGCCGGAGGCGCCGGCCGCTGACCACCACGCGCCGCCACGGCCAAGGTCACGTCGGCCAGCAGGCCCTGCCAATCGCGCCAGGTGTCCAGGCGACCGAACTGATCTTGCCCCAGGATCAGGAAGAACTCGGCTTGCGGCTGCTGCGCCCTGAACTCACGCACGGTGTCTACCGTGTAGGTGGCACCAGGCCGGTGGAGTTCGCGTTCGTCCAGATGAAAGTGGGGCTCCCCAGAGATGAGCAGGCGCACCATGGCCGCGCGATGCACCCCAGGCGCCATCTCACGGCCGGCCTTCTGCCAAGGTTGGCCGGCCGGCAGCCAACGCACTTCGTCCAACTGCAGCGAGTGCAGCGCGGTCTGCGCCAGGGACAGATGGGCCAGGTGCGGCGGGTCGAAGCTGCCGCCCAGCAAGCCGATGCGTGCTGACCGACACGCCACCTGGCCTGGTGTCACGCCCAGTCCCGAGGGCGCAGGAAGTCGGTATACAGCCGGGCCTCGGGCGTGCCGGGCTCGGGGTGCCAGTCGTAGCGCCACTTCACGATGGGCGGCATGGACATCAGGATGCTCTCGGTGCGCCCGCCGCTCTGCAGACCAAAGAGCGTGCCGCGGTCGAAGACCAGGTTGAACTCCACGTAGCGGCCGCGGCGGTAGGCCTGGAAGTCGCGCTCGCGCTCCCCATAGGCCATGTCACGCCGGCGCTGCACGATGGGCAGGTAGGCGCCCACAAAGGCATCGCCCACGGCGCGCATCATGGCAAAGCTGCCCTCGAAGCCCAGTTCAGCGAAGTCGTCGAAGAACACGCCGCCCACGCCGCGCGGCTCGCCCCGGTGCTTGAGGAAGAAATACTCGTCGCACCAGGTCTTGAAGCGCGGGTACAGCGCGGGGTCGATCGGGTCCAGCGCCTGGCGGCAGGTGCGGTGAAAGTGCTGAGCGTCCTCCTCAAAGCCGTAGTAGGGCGTGAGATCCATCCCGCCGCCAAACCACACGACCGGCTCCTTGCCCTCGGGCAGGGCGGCGAACATGCGCACATTCATGTGCACCGTGGGCACATACGGGTTGCGCGGGTGCATCACCAGCGACACCCCCATGGCCTCGAACGGCGCGCCGGCCAGCTCCGGCCGGTGTTGCGTGGCCGAGGGTGGCAGCGTCTTGCCCTTCACGTGGCTGAAGTTGCAGCCGCCGCGCTCCAGCAGGCCGCCCTCTTCCACCAGACGCGACAGGCCGTCACCCTCCAGACGCCCACCCGGCTCGCGGGTCCAGCCGTCGGTCAGGAAGATGTGGCCGTCTTCAGCCTGCAGGGCGTTGATGATGTGGTCCTGCAGACCCAGGAGGTACTGCCTGACGGCAGCAGTGTCAATGGCGGGGGCTGGGGAGTGGGCGGTGGCGGTCACGAGGGCTTCCGGTCTGTGCATGGTTGAAGACAGGGGTGGCGCGTCACGGCAGTTCGGTCAAGCGGTCCGCTGTCGCAACGATTAGACACTCACTCATGTCAATTTCGACATGACCTGGATCAGACACCGACGATCGCCTCGGTCACACCAGCTTGATGGGGGCCGCCTGATCGGGCCTG
>CAISJH010000075.1 GCA_903885585.1 uncultured beta proteobacterium | reverse complement strand
GCCAGGATCCACAGCAGCACAGCCAGGCCCAGGGCCATGGCGCCCATGGAGAGGGTCAGACCGATCCGGTTGGCCATGCGGCGCCGGCGGTAGAGGACGGGATTCATGCTCACAGGCCCTTGCCCTTCTCTGCACGGAGGATGAGGATCTTGGCCAGTGAGAGCACCACAAAGGTGATCACGAACAAGAGGAAGCCCAGCGCGAACAGCGTGGAGAGGTGGAAGTCAGCGGCCTCGCCGAACTCGTTGGCGAGCGTCGAGGCGATGGAAGTACCGGGCGAGAACAGTGACGTAGGGAGCCGGTTGGCGTTGCCGATGACGAAGGTCACGGCCATGGTCTCGCCCAGCGCACGTCCAAGGCCCAGCATGACGCCGCCGATGACGCCCTTCTGCGTATAGGGCAACACCACCTTGCGCACCACCTCCCAGGTGGTGCAGCCCAAACCGTAGGCCGACTCGCGCAGGATGGGGGGCACGATCTCGAAGACGTCGCGCATCACGGCCGCCACGAAGGGCAGCACCATGAAGGCCAAAATCATGCCCGCCGCCAAGATGCCCAAGCCGTTGGTGGCTCCACCGAACAGCCAGCCAATCAGCGGCAGGCCGCCTAGCACGTGCTGCACCGGCACCTGGAAGTAGTCGGCAAATAACGGCGCGAAGATGAACAGGCCGAACATGCCGTAAATGATGGAAGGCACGGCGGCCAGCAACTCGATGGCCGTGCCGAGACCCCGGCGCATCCACACGGGGCAGGTCTCGGTAAGGAACAAGGCAATACCGAAAGCCAGCGGCACGGCAATCAGCATCGCAATGCCTGCGCTGCTGACGGTGCCAACGATGGCGATGAGGGCGCCGAACTCCTCGTTGATGATGTCCCACTCGGCGCGCCAGAGGAAGTCGAAGCCGAACTTCTTAAAGGTCGGAGCGGCATTCAGCAGCAGCGAGCCGATGATGCCGAGCAATGCCACCAGAACCAGCAGGGAAAACGACTGCGTCAGCCGGTGGAAGACGGCGTCCTGGATGCGCTGGCGCCGCGCGATGGCCAACGTGGCGGGGGCCACGCCAGCCAAGGGAGTCTGCGAGGAGGTCATGCGAGGAACTTCCGATTCAAGGCGACGAACGCCAGGAGTATGCCCATGGCTCCCCTCGGCGGGCCGTGAGTCGCCACCCGAGGGCTCCAGGGTTGTAGACGTCGTCCTGCTCATGGACTCCCCCAGGCCGACCAGGTTCAGCGCTTGATCTGCGACCAGACGCGGGTGCGGATGTCGGTTGTCAGCTTGTCCGGCAGGGGCACGTAATCCAGCTCCAGCGCCATCTGCTTGCCGTTCTTGAAGGCCCAGTCAAAGAACTTCAGCGCCTCGGCCGCGGCCGCCTTGTCGGCCGGCTCCTTGTACATGAGGATGAAGGAGGCCGTGGAGATGGGCCAGCTTTCCGCACCCTTGGCATTGACCATGGATACACCCATGCCCGGCACGCTGAACCAGTCGGCGCCGGCTGCTGCAGAAGCAAACGTCTTGTCGTCGGGAGCTACGTCCTTGCCAGCGGCGTACTGCATTGGCATGAAGGTCATGTTGTTCTTCTTGACGTACGCGTACTCCACGTAACCCACTGACCCCTTGATGCGGTTGACGTTGGCCGCCACACCTTCGTTGCCCTTGCCGCCCACGGAGGTGGGAGCAGGCCACTTGACGGCAGCGCCCTTGCCCACCTTGTCGGCCCAGTCCTTACTGACGGCCGTCAGGTAGTCGGTGAAGTTGAAGGTGGTCCCAGAACCGTCGGCGCGGTGCACCACGGTGATGAGTTGGTCAGGCAAATTTTTGCCGGGGTTCAGCGCCGCAAGCTTGGAGTCGTTCCACTTGCTGATGGTGCCCATGAACATCTCGGCCAGCACCGGGCCGGTCACACGCAACTCGCCAGGCTTGAAGCCCTCAAGGTTCACGATGGGCACTGTGCCGCCAATGATCGCCGGGAACTGCACCATGCCGTCCTTGTCCAGATCAGCGCCCGACACCGGGGCGTCTGTGGCACCAAAGGTCACTGTCTTGGCGCGGATCTGGCGAATGCCACCCGAGGAGCCGATGGACTGGTAATTCAGGCCCGTGCCCGTTTCCTTCTTGTAGGCCTCTGCCCACTTGGCATAGATCGGGAACGGAAAGGTAGCGCCTGCGCCAGTGATGTCCGCCGCCAGGGCGGCGCCGCTGTAAGCCAGGGAGGCCACAACGGCGGCGGCCAGGGTCTTGAGGAAGTGACGCTTCATCGATTGCTCCGTAGGAAGAAAATGATCTGGGGCAGTGCACCGATCCACGCCAGGCAGACATTGCACTTCAGTGAGGCGGGACTGTAGGGAGCTCTCGTGAAGCTTTTGTGACAACCCGCGTGCTTGTGTGAGATTGAGAGGGCGGCTAGTGCATGCCCTGAGAGTGGCTGCGTTTAGCCGCACGGCCAGCTCCTTTGTCACACAGCCGTCACACCGCAGAACTATCGTGTCGGCGCCCTGGGCTCGTCGGCCCTGGAGAAACTGCCCATGATCGATCGCGAAGCGTCCCTGCTGGCCTTCAACCGCCGCGTCCTAGCCCAGGCCCGGCGGCCTGATGTCCCGCTGCTGGAGCGCCTGCGCTACGTCACCATCGTGTCGTCCAACCTGGACGAGTTCTTCGAGGTGCGGTTTCCCGACTGGCTGGAGTTGGTGCGCCAGAGTGCGCAAGGTGAGACACGCCAGGAGTTTGCCGACCTCTCAGCCCAGGCGCACGAGCTGATCGATGAGCAGTACCGGGTGCTGAATGACGAGGTGATGCCCGCGCTGGCGCAGAGGGGTTTGCGCATCCTCAACCATGCAGACCGCAACGAGGCACAACGGCGTTGGGTGGCGCGTTTCTTCGAGGCGCAAGTGCGTCCCCTTTTGGTGCCGGTGGCGCTGGACCCGGCCCACCCCTTCCCGCTGGTGGCCAACAAGAGCCTGAACTTCATCCTGCGCCTGACGGGCGACGACGTGCATGCCGCGGGTGGCGCTATCGTGATCGTCAAGGTACCGCGCTCGTTGCCACGGGTGATCCGCTTTCCGGACCGGCTGATGCCGCCGGGCGAACAGGGCTTTGTGCTGCTGACCAGCGTGATCCGTGCCCACCTGGGCGAGCTGCTGCCAGGCCGAACGGTGGAAGCGTTTTCGCAGTTCCGCGTCACGCGCGACTCCGACCTGGAAGTCGACGAGGACGACATGACCAACCTGCGCCAGGCGTTGCGCACGGGCCTGACGACACGCCACTACGGCCAGGCCATCCGCCTGGAAGTGGTGAGCTCGTGCCCG
>CAISJH010000074.1 GCA_903885585.1 uncultured beta proteobacterium | reverse complement strand
GGCGTCTCGGCGGAGATCACCTACGTGGACGGCGGCTTCAGCCAGGTGGCAGGCGGAATGGACGCCTGAGAGTAGAGCCGTGGGCCTGCCATGCGCAGGCCCGCCCCTCTCCTGGGGCACGCCCGGGCGCCGAAGACGCCCCTCAGTCCCTTTCAGCCCCCCTTAGTCCCCTTCAGTCCTTTACGCAGTCCACGTAGTAGCGGCGGGGGCCGCCGGCCTCTGGCTCCTCTTCCACGAGGCCGTGCACATCCGTGTCAAAGCCCGGGAAGGCGGCGTTGAACTCGCGCGTGAACTTCAGGTAGTCCACGATCTTCTTGTTGAAGCGCTCACCCGGGATCAGCAACGGTATGCCCGGGGGGTATGGGGTCAGCAGCGAGGTGGTGATGCGGCCTTCCAGCGCGTCGATGGGCACACGGTCGGTCTGACGGTGGGCGATCCGCGCAAAGGCATCGCTGGGCTTCATGGCCGGATGCAGATCCGACAGGTACATGTCGGTGACCAGCCGGGCGATGTCGCCCTTGGCGTAGGTCTCGTGGATGCTCTGGCAAAGATCCTTCAAGCCCGTTCGCTCGTAGCGCGGGTGGGCCGCGCAGAACTCCGGCAGCACGCGCCAGACAGGCTGGTTGCGGTCGTAGTCATCCTTGAACTGCTGCAGCGCGGTCACCATGGTGTTCCAGCGGCCCTTGGTGATGCCGATGGTGAACATGATGAAGAACGAGTACAGGCCGGTCTTTTCCACCACCACGCCGTGCTCGGCCAGGTACTTGGTGACCACGGCCGCCGGGATGCCGGTCTTGGCGAACTTGCCGGAGACGTCCAGCCCTGGGGTGATGATGGTGCTCTTGACCGGATCCAGCAGGTTGAAGCCTGGCGCCAGGCTGCCAAAGCCGTGCCACTTGTCACCGGCCTTCAGAATCCAATCTTCCGCCCGGCCCACGCCTGAGGCGGCCAGCTTGTCAGGCCCCCAGACCTTGAACCACCAGTCGCGGCCGTACTCCTTGTCCACCTTGCGCATGGCACGGCGGAAGTCCATCGACTCGGCGATGCTCTCCTCCACCAACGCCGTCCCGCCCGGGGGCTCCATCATGGCCGCAGCCACATCGCAGCTGGCGATGATGGCGTACTGCGGGCTGGTGGAGGTGTGCATCAGGTAGGCCTCGTTGAAGAGGTGCCTGTCGAGCTTGCGGTTCTGCGCGTCCTGCACCAGCACCTGGGAGGCCTGGCTCAGACCAGCCAACAGCTTGTGCGTGCTCTGCGTGGCGAACACCAGCTGGTCCTTCGGACGCGGGCGCTTCTTGCCCATGGCGTGGTAGGTGCCGTAAAACGGGTGGAAGGCCGCGTGCGGCAGCCAGGCCTCGTCGAAGTGCAGCGTGTCGATGTAGCCGTCCAGCGTGTGCTTGATGGTCTCGGTGTTGTAGAGCACGCCGTCGTAGGTGCTCTGCGTCAGCGTCAGGATGCGGGGCTTGACCTTCTTCGCGTCTACGCCAGCCAGCAACGGGTTGGCGGCAATGCGCTTGCGAATGGCCGCGGGAGAGAACTCGGCCTGAGGGATGGGCCCGATGATGCCGAAGTGGTTGCGCGTGGGCGGCAGGAACACCGGCACCGCGCCCGTCATGATGATGGAGTGCAGGATACTCTTGTGGCAGTTGCGGTCCACCACCACCACGTCGCCTGGAGCTACCGTGTGGTGCCACACCATCTTGTTGCTGGTGCTGGTGCCGTTGGTGACGAAGAAGCAGTGGTCGGCGTTGAAGATGCGCGCGGCGTTCTTCTCGCTGGCCGCCACCGGCCCGGTGTGGTCCAGCAACTGGCCCAGTTCATCGACCGCGTTGCACACGTCGGCGCGCAGCATGTTCTCGCCAAAGAACTGGTGGAACATCTGCCCGACCGGGCTCTTCAGGAAGGCCACGCCGCCGCCGTGACCCGGGCAGTGCCAGGAGTAGGAGCCGTCCTGGGCGTAATCCATCAGCGCCTTGAAAAAGGGCGGTGCCAGGGAGTCCAGATAGCTCTTGGCCTCGCGGATGATGTGACGCGCCACGAACTCCGGCGTGTCCTCGAACATGTGGATGAAGCCGTGCAGCTCGCGCAGGATGTCGTTGGGGATGTGCTGGCTGGTGCGCGTCTCGCCGTAGATGTAGATCGGGATGTCGGCGTTCTTGCGCCGGATCTCCTGGATGAACTTGCGCAGGCTGAGCACCGCGGGGTCGAGTTCGGGGCCGGGCGTG
>CAISJH010000073.1 GCA_903885585.1 uncultured beta proteobacterium | reverse complement strand
GCACACGACCATGAACTCCTCGCCTCCCCAGCGGCCGATCACATCGGTCAGCCGCGCGCCTTGCTGCAGCACTCGGGCCAGGGCACGCAGCACGTCGTCACCGACGTCATGGCCAAATCGGTCGTTGACGGACTTGAAGCGATCCACATCCAGCAGGATCACGGTCAAGTCTCTGCCCCGGGCCACCGCCGCCAATTCAGTCTGCAGCACGCTGTCGAGTCGCCGACGGCTGGAGACTCCCGTCAAGGCATCGATCATGGCAATCTGGGTCATGCGGTGCTCCGCCAGCAGCGACACCAGGCGCTGTCGATTGTGAAGTCCGCCCACGACGGTAATGACGATCACCAGTGCAATGAACTCGCTTGAGCGCACGAGCGCAGCAATGTCCTCATCTGGACGGGCGGTCAGGAACATCACGAATCCGCAGGCCAGGAAGGCCACGGCGTTGAAGGCCAGGCGCGGCTTGAGCGGCACCTGGTACATGAGGTTGCCCACGACCAAGGCCACCGCCAACAGGACCAGGCCACCTCGCTCGATGATGCCGAGCACGGCCATCAGCAGCAATCCACCGGACATCACGGAGATGTGGACCCTCAGAGCCAGATGCTGCTGCTCCTTGCGAAGCCGGTCACCGGCCCACAGCACCAGAGAGGGCAGCACCCCCAGCGTATACACCGCATGCGAGAAGGCCAGCGCGGTGTAAACCCCTGAACTCTCCAGCAAGCCGGCCTCCGAGCGCTTGATGCTGATCCACAGCAGCAGGCCCGCAAACACCAGCAAGGGCAGGGAAAGAAATCGGGCCACCACGGCATTGCTGTCGTGCAGGCGGTCCAGAACCACCTCACGCTCGTTCTCGTCCATCTCCTTCAGGAGTGGACCCTCGTGCAATTGCGACAGATGCTTCATGCGGCAGGCAGTTACAAGGCACACGGATTGCATCGGGACCCGACCACGCGGTCAAGCCGGGACTTCCCTCGGCACCCAAGGCCTGTACAGGATTGGCGATGGGCCCAAGCCAATCCGTGGTCAGCGGTGCTCGACGTGTCCAGTGGGACGAGGCAGCATCACCACCATCGGACCGGAGAACCGGACAGGCGACGTAAGCACCTAAGCCACCGCACGGCCAAGGTAACATGCAACCTCCTGCCGCTTGGAAGAATACCGATGGTCCAGACCCAGCCCGCCGTTGACAAGATGACGCGCCACCGCCAGCGCCTGAAGGCGGCCGGCCTGCGGCCGGTTCAGTTCTGGGTGGCCGACACGCGTCAACCCGCATTTGCCGCCAGGCTGCGCGAGCAATGCCTTCAGCTTCAAGACGATGCTGCTGAAGCAGACGCCACCCGTTTTGCGGAGGCCGCCGCAGAGTTGGTAGAAGGCTGGCGATGACCCGACGCGGGGACCTGGTCACCGTCTCTCTTCAAGGTGACTTCGGCAAACCGCGCCCGGCCCTTGTGGTTCAGACAGACCTGCTGGACGCACTGCCCACACTGATTCTCTGCCCCATCAGCAGCGAACTGCGGGATGCGGACTTCAGGGTTCTGCTGCAGCCAACGCCCGATAACGGCTTACGGCTGCCGTCACAGGTGATGGTGGACAAGGTGTCCACGTTGCCCAGAAGCAAAGTCGGCGCCGCCTTCGGGCACGTGGAAGCCGAGAGTCTGCGCAAGGTGGACCGGGCACTGCTTCTGGTGCTGGGGCTCACCTGAACGGCAGGCTGTGACGATCAAGAACTTGCACCTCTCCCACAAGCCGCGCCTTTGGTCAAGAACATCCTCGCCAGCACAGTTCTCGCCTACGCCAACGCCCTGCCAATCAGGATCTTCTGCACCTCCGAGGTACCCTCGTAGATCTGGCACACGCGCACGTCGCGGTAGATGCGCTCGACGGGGAAGTCGCTCACGTAGCCGTAGCCGCCGTGCACCTGGATGGCATCTGAACAGACGCGTTCAGCCATCTCGCTGGCAAAGAGCTTGGCCATGGCCGCCTCCTTCAGGCAGGGGCGGCCGACGTCCTTCAGCGCCGCGGCGTGGCGGATCATCTGGCGCGCGGCCTCGATCTGCGTGGCCATGTCGGCCAGCTTGAACTGCACCGCCTGGTGCTGGAAGATGGGCTGGCCGAAGCTGGTGCGCTCCTTGGCATAGGCCAGGGCGGCCTCGAAGGCTGCACGCGCCATGCCCACGGCCTGGCTGGCAATGCCGATGCGCCCACCTTCCAGGCCGGACAGGGCGATCTTCAGCCCCATGCCTTCCTCGCCCAGCAGGTTCTCGGCGGGCACGCGGCAGTTGTCGAACAGGATCTGCGCCGTGTCGCTGGCGTGCTGACCCATCTTGTCCTCCAGCCGCGCCACGGTGTAGCCGGGCGTGGCCGTGGGCACGAGGAAGGCGCTGATGCCCTTCTTGCCTGCTGCCTTGTCGGTGACGGCCATGACGATGGCCACGTCGCCGTGCTTGCCGCTGGTGATGAACTGTTTCACGCCGTTGAGCACGTAGGCGTCACCGTCGCGCACGGCCGTGGTGCGCAGGCCGCCAGCCTCGGAGCCCACGTGGGGCTCGGTCAGGCAGAAGGCGCCCAGCATGTCGCCGCGCGCCAGGGGCTTGAGGAAGCGCGCCTTCTGGTCTTCGGTGCCAAAGGCCATGAGGATGGAGCACACGGGGCAGTTGTTGACGCTGACCACGGTGCTGGTGGCACCGTCGGCCGCGGCGATCTCCTCCAGGATGACGGACAGGGCCAGGTAGTCGAGCCCCGCGCCGTCCCACTCGGTAGGCACAGCCACGCCGTAGCAGCCCAGGTCGGCCAGGCCGCGCAGAGCGGCTTTCGGAAACTCGTGGCTCTTGTCCCAGGCGGCCGCGTGGGGCGCCACTTCGGCCTGCACAAAGGTGCGCACGGCCTCTTGCACAGCCAGATGGTCTTCAGACAGCAGCATGGGGGGTCATCTCCTTGTAGTCTTCTTCGTAGGCGGTGCACAGCAGGACCTGCGGGCCGTGCGGACCGCGGATCAGCTGGTACCCCGTGCCGAACTGCTGGAGGATCGAGCCATCCTTGCGGCGCAAGGTCCACCACACATCGACAAAGGCGTGATCGGCTCCCAAGGGGAGAAAGGAAGTGATCTGATGATCTGCTCGGCCGTAGTTCAGGCCACGGTAGATGTCGCACAGGGCGCGGTGGTTGGTGCGCATCGGCGCGTCATCCGCCCACCAGGTGGTGGAGCGACTGTCCGTGATGCCACTAGGCACGTGCCAGAGTTCGGCTACCGCATCGCCGTCAAGGGCGTTGAACGCATCCTGGTAGGCCTCGAAGAAGGACCTGACCTCTTCGCGGCTCATCTCCGGCCGTCCTCGCGGTCCTGCAGCCGGCCCATC
Source organism: uncultured beta proteobacterium (assembly GCA_903885585.1). GTDB lineage: Bacteria > Pseudomonadota > Gammaproteobacteria > Burkholderiales > Burkholderiaceae_C > Rubrivivax. The sequence goes on along the minus strand of CAISJH010000073.1, from coordinate 2,342 downwards.
GCTGGAGAACGGTTCGGCATCTTCACCAGGTCAGCGCCTGCCCGTCGTAGTTGAAGTAGCCCCCGTTGTCGGCCTCGCTTAAGCCGGCGATGGTGCGGCGGATGCCGGCCACGCTCTCGGTCACGTCGATGTCGGCGTTGGCGCCGCCCATGTCGGTGCGCACCCAGCCCGGGTGGAAGGCCACGCACACGGCCTGGCCGGCCAGCGCCAGGGACGCGTCCTTCAACACCGAGTTGACCGCCGCCTTGGAGGCGCGGTACAGCCAGCTGTTGGGCGCCGCGCGCAGGCTGATGGAGCCCATGCGCGAGGACAGCACCGCCACACGCGCGCTGGGCGCCAGCGCCTCGGCGATTTGCGCCAGCATGCGCATGGGTCCCAGCACATTGGTGCGCATGACGTGGTCGAACTCGGCCTCATCCGGCGGCTGCAGCCCAGTGGTACGCGTGCCGCTGACCCCGGCGTTGATGACGGCCACGTCAAACCGCGCCCCATCCACCTGCCAAGCCAGCCCCGAAGCGCTGGCGGCATCAACCACATCCAGCCGCAGCGCAGTAGCCCCCAGGGTCCGCAGGCGCTCCAGCCCGGCGTCGTCGCGCGCCGTAGCCGTGACGGCGGCGCCGTCGGCCCGGTACTGCCGAACCAACTCCAGGCCAATGCCGCGCGAGGCGCCGATGATCAACACATGGGTCATGGGGTGACTTCTCCCGTCTTCAAAAGGCGCAGGGCAAGCGCCAGGAACAACAAGCCGCCCAAAGCCTGAGCGGCCCGCCGCAGTGCAGGTTGCGTACGCAAACGCCCCAGTTGAGCACAGACGGCCACCAAGCCCAGCAGGAACACCGTGCCCTGCAGCACGAACCACCCACCGAGCAACAGGAAGGACACCGTCTTGGAGGGCGAATCTGCCGGCACGAACTGCGGCAAGAAGGCCAGGAAGAACAGCGCCACCTTGGGGTTGAGCACATTGGTCAGCAGGCCGGTACGGAACTCGGCCCAGTCGGACCGTGCGGCACTGGCGGGAGCCGATGGGGCATCAATGCCTGGCCCACGCCAGGCCTGCCGCAGCAGGCCCAGCCCCAGCCACGCGAGGTAGCCTGCGCCAACCCACTGGATCAGCAGGAAAGCGCCCGGGTGCAGCGCCAGCAGCGCCGCCAGCCCGAAGGCCGCCGCCAAGGCGTGCACCACGCAGCCTGCACTGATGCCCAGCGCCGCGGCCGTACCAGCGCGCGCACCGGCCTGCAGCGTGCGGCTGACCGTCAGCAGGAAGTCCACTCCCGGGGTGGCATTGAGCACGAACACCGCGCTCATGAAGAGCAGCAGTTCCTGCGGGCCCGGCAGGCCCAAAGCCTCAAGCATGTGGCAATTCGCACTGCGGCCGTACGGGGCTCACAGCATCTCCACCGCCAGCGCCGTGGCCTCGCCGCCGCCGATGCACAGCGCCGCCATGCCGCGCTTCAGCCCCCGCTTGCGCAGGGCGCCCAGCAGCGTGACGACGATACGCGCACCGCTGGCGCCGATAGGGTGGCCCAGCGCGCAGGCGCCGCCGTGCACGTTGACGATGTCGTGCGGCAGCTTGAATTCCGCCATCGCCGCCATGGTCACCGCGGCGAAGGCCTCGTTCACCTCCCACAGGTCCACCTCACCCGCCTGCCAGCCCGCCTTGGCCAGGGCCTTGGTAATGGCGCCGGCCGGCGCGGTGGAGAACCACTGCGGCTCCTGCGCGTGCACGGAGTGGCTGACGATGCGCGCCACCGGCTGCAGGCCCAGCTGGCGTGCCGTGCTCTCGCGCACCAGCACCAGCGCGGCCGCGCCGTCGCTGATGCTGGAGGCGTTGGCGGCGGTGATGGTGCCGTCCTTCTTGAAGGCGGGCTTCAGCGAGGGGATCTTGTCCAGCTTGGCCTTGAAGGGCTGCTCGTCGCGCGCGACGACGACATCACCCGCCTTGCCGGGCAGCGTGACGGGGGCGATCTCCCAGTCGAAGCTGCCATCCTCGTTGGCGGCCTTGGCGCGCGTGGTGGAGGCGATGGCGAAGGCATCCTGCGCCTCACGCGTGAAGGCGTACTTGGCCACGCATTGCTCGGCAAAGGCGCCCATGGCCTTGCCGCGCTCGTAGGCGTCTTCCAGCCCGTCCATGGCCATGTGGTCGAACATCGTGGCCGCGCCGTAGCGCACGCCCTTGCGCGCAAACATCAGGTGCGGCGCGTTGGTCATGCTCTCCATGCCGCCGGCCACCACGGCCTCCACGCTGCCGGCGGCCAGCATGTCGTGGCCGAACATCATGGCGCGCATGCCCGAGCCGCACATCTTGGACAGGGTGACCGCGCCGGCCGAATCGGGCAGGCCCG
>CAISJH010000072.1 GCA_903885585.1 uncultured beta proteobacterium | reverse complement strand
TGTCAGCGTAGCGGGCAGCGGGGATGCATGGCTGGGCGAGCTTGAAGCCGAGGACGTACGCGTGAGCGTGGCGGGCAGCGGCGATGCGCGGGTGAACGCGCGCCAGCGGCTGCGTGCTTCCGTGGCCGGCAGCGGCGACGTGCGCTACCGCGGCCCGGCGCGCGACGTGGTGGTCACCACGACGGGCAGCGGCACGGCCACCCGGGAGTAGTGGCCGCCCCCTGACAAGCCCTGATGCCCGAGTGACGGCATTCGGGCTATGGTCGCGGCTTCTTGCCACTGTTTGCAGACCGGCCAGTGCGCCCGCACCGCCGGTACGCCCGCCATGACGAACCTTGCACCCCGCCGCCCCTGGCCTCGCCTGCCTTTCAAATCGGCCCCGTCGAGCGCACAACCTCCGGCGCGCCTTCGGCCGAGATCCTGGCTGGCCACAGCCTGCATGGCCGCAATGTGCCTGGCGCCCGCCGCGCAGGCCGGCACGGTCACCGTGGTGACCTCCTTTCCCAAGGAATTGACGCAGGCCTACAAGACAGCCTTCGAGAAGGCCAACCCCGGCATCAAGATCGAGATCCTGAACAAGAACACGGTGCAGGGCATGGCCTACATCCGGGAGCTGCCCGCCGGGCAGAAGCCCGACGTGTTCTGGGCCTCGGCGCCGGACGCCTTCGAGGTGATGGCCGGCCAGAAACAGCTCGAGAACATCGCCGACCTGGCCAACAAGGCCGCGCCGGCCAAGGTGGGCAACTACCCCATCAACAACCCGCAGGGCCTGTACCTGGGGCAGGCGCTCGCCGGCTACGGGCTGATGTCCAACACCCGCTACCTGGCGGCCAACAAGCTGCCGCCGGCGCGCCAATGGGCCGATCTGGTCAAGCCGGCCTACTTCAGCCACCTGGCGATGAGCTCGCCCTCGCGCTCGGGCACCACGCACCTGACGGTGGAGACCATCCTGCAGGGCGAGGGCTGGGACAAGGGCTGGGCGCAGATCCTGCAGATCGCCGGCAACTGCGCGGCCATCACCGAGCGCAGCTTCGGCGTGCCCGACGGCGTGAACAGCGGGCAGTTCGGCATCGGCCTGGTGATCGACTTCTTCGGGCTGGCCGGCAAGTACTCGGGCTTCCCGGTGGAGTTCCACTACCCCGACGTCACCGCCGTGGTGCCGGCCAACATCGCGCTGGTCACGGGAGCCAAGAACGCTGCCGAGGCGCGCAAGTTCATCGCCTACACGGTGTCGATGGAAGGCCAGCAGCTGCTGTACGACCCGAAGATCTCACGCCTGCCCATCCTGCCGCCAGAACAGATGGGCGGCAAGGCACCCGCGGGCTACCCCAACCCCTTCGAGATCGCCAAGCGGGCCAAGGTGCAGTTCGACTCCGACCTGTCGGAGGCGCGCTACAACGTCGTGTCGGCGATGTTCGACCAGACTATCACCTTCCGCCTGAAGGACCTGCAGGCCGCCACCAAAGCCATCCACGAAGCCGAGGCTGCCCTGGCCAAGAAGCCCAACGCGCAAGCCGCCGCGCTGCTCAAGCAAGCGCGCGACGCCGCCTACTCGCCGGCCGTGGGCCCGCGCATGGCTGGCGACAAGGACTTCCTCGCACTGTTCTCTGCCAACAAGAAGGATGCGTCCGTCAACAAGCAGGTCACCGGCCTGGAAGACCGCTGGAGCACCGCCGCCAAGGAGCACTACGCCAAGGCCAAGACGCTGGCGGAGCAGGCGATGGGCATGCTGAGGTAAGGCCCAGGTGAGCACCAGCGCCGGAGCCGGCTCAGGCTCCACCGTCGGCGCACGCACGCGCATCCGCCCTGGCATCTGGCTGGCTGGCGCCGCTGTAGCGGCGTTTCTGCTGGTGTTCCTGGTGTTGCCGGTGGCGCGCGTGTTCCACGCCGCCTTCGTCGAGGCCGACGGCAGCCTCACGGTGGGGCATTTCGCCGCCTTCTTCGGCCAGGGGCTGATGCGCGAGGCCTTCTTCAACAGCCTGTTCGTGGCGCTGATGTCGGCGCTGTTCGCCGCGCTGATCGCGGTGCCGCTGGCCTACTTCACGGTGCGCTTTCGCTTCCGCGGCGCCATCGTGATCCAGACACTGGGGGTGCTGCCGCTGATCATGCCGCCCTTCGTCGGCGCGGTGGCCTTGCAGCTGATCTTCGGCCGCTCGGGCACCGTCAACCTGCTGCTCAATGACGCCTTCGGCTTCACGCTGCCGATCATGGAGGGGCTGACTGGGCTGATCTTCGTGGAGGCCATCCACTACTTCCCCTTCATCCTGATGAACCTGACGGTGGCGCTGCGCAACATCGACGGCGCCATGGAGGAGGCGGCGCTGAACCTGGGCTGCCGCGGCTGGCGCCTGTTCTGGCGCGTGATCTTTCCGCTGGCGCTGCCGGGCTTCGTGGCCGGGGCCTCGCTCGTGTTCGTCAAGGTCTTCGACGACCTGGGCACGCCGCTGGTGATGGGGCAGACCAACCTGCTGGCACCTCAGGCCTACCTGCGCATCACGCAGGTGGGGCTGGAAGATCCGCTGGGCTATGTGATCAGCGTGATCCTGATTGGCTTTTCCATCGCCGCCATGGCGCTGTCAGCGCGGGCCTTGAGGGGGCGTGACTTCGCCAGCGTGGTCAAGGGCGGCACGGCGCTGCAGCAGCGGGCGCTGTCGCCGTGGGGCGCGCTCGCGGCCTGGGGCTGGATCGTGGTGGTGCTGCTGGTCACGCTGTCGCCGCACCTGGGCGTGCTGCTGCTGTCCTTCGCCAAAGTCTGGAGCTTCTCGCCCCTGCCGGACGCCTACACGCTGCAGCACTACGCCACCGTGTTCGGCGACTCCAGCGGCATGATCCGCAACACCCTCGTCTACTGCGGCTTGGCCGCCGCGCTGGACGTGGTGATCGGCGTGACCGTGGCCTACCTGATGCTGCGCACCACGCTGCCCGCCCGGCAATGGCTGGACTGGGTGGCCACCGCCTCGCTGGCGGTGCCGGGCATCGTGCTGGCCATCGGCTACCTGCGGCTGTTCAAGGGCATGACGGTGCCCGGCACCGACGTGCTGCTGACCAGCACCTGGGTGCTGATCATGATCGCCTACGCGGTGCGCCGCCTGCCCTACGCACTGCGCTCTTGCGTGGCCGCGCTGCAGCAGTTGCACGTGTCGCTGGAAGAGGCGGCCGAGAGCCTGGGCGCCAACAAGGCGCGCACCATCCGCCGCGTGGTGGTGCCGCTGATGACGGGCGGCATCCTGGCCGGCTTTGTCACCAGCTTCATCACTGCCGCGGTGGAGCTGTCGGCCACGCTGCTGCTGGTGTCGGCCGACTCGCAGGCCCCCATGAGCTACGGCATCTACCTTTATATGCAAAGCGTGGCCGGCCGCGGCCCGGGCGCCGCCCTGGGCGTGCTGGCCATTGCCGTGGTGGCCCTGGGCACCTGGTGGTCGCACCACATCGTGGCGCGCGCGGACGGGCGGGTGCGCAGCTCGGCGATGGCGAAGGAACAGACCCCATGATCAAGAGCGTGAGCGGCCAATGCCGCGGCCTGCGGGGTTGAAATGCGCGCTACATTTTGCGCATTGATTCATGCGCATTAAATCTAGCGCATCGAGAACCCCATGCAAGCCACCTCCCACCAAGACCCGGCCGCCTCGACATCCCCGCGGGGCAGCCGCCCCCACCAGAAACGCGCAGCCAACCTGAGCCTGAGCGCCGACGTGCTGGACGCCGCGCGGCGTTTGCAGATCAACGTCTCGCAGGTGTGCGATCAGCACCTGCGCGAGGTGGTGCGGCGGGAGCAGGAGCGCCGCTGGCGGACCGAGCACGCCGACTTCATCGCCGCCCACAACACCACACTGGAGCAGGAAGGGCTGCCCCTGGACGAGTGGAGAAGCTTTTGATGGCGCGGTTTGACGTCTACGCCAACCCAGGCACTCACGCCAGAACCACGCCCTACCTGCTGGACGTGCAGAGCAACTTGCTGGACGCCGCCGACAGCCGCATGGTGATTCCGCTGCGCAGCCTGGAGCACTTTGCCAAAGTGCCCCTGCCCAGCGCCCTGGCGCCAGTGTTCACCATTGAAGGCCGGGAGGTGCTGCTGGAAACGCTCAAGATGGGTGCGGTGCCCGTGCGCATCCTGAAGTCTCCTGTAGCGTCGGTGGCAGCCGAGCAAGCCCGCGTGACCGCGGCGCTGGACTTTCTGTTCAACGGCTACTGACGCCGCCGAGGGCCCTTCATGAAAAGCGTGAGCGTCCAGTGCCGCGACCTGCGGCTGGCCTACGGCACCACCGAGGTGCTGAAGGGCGTGAGCCTGGACATCGCGCCAGGCGAGTTCTTCGCCCTGCTCGGCCCCTCGGGCTCGGGCAAAAGCACCTTGCTGCGGGCGCTTGCCGGCTTCTCCAGACACCAGGGCGGGCAACTGCTGATCGACGGGCGCGACATCGGCGCTCTGGAGCCCTGGCAGCGCCAGGTGGGCATGGTGTTCCAGAACTACGCGCTGTGGCCGCACCTGAGCGTGCGCGACAACGTGGCCTTTGGCCTGGTGGAGCGGCGGGTGGCCCCGGCGGAGACTCGCCGCCGCGTGGACGAGGCCCTGGCACTGGTGGACCTGGCCGCCTACGGCGAGCGCATGCCCAACCAACTCTCGGGCGGGCAGCAGCAGCGCGTGGCGCTGGCGCGCACGCTGGTGATCGAGCCGCAGGTGCTGCTGCTGGATGAGCCGCTGTCCAACCTGGACAAGTCTCTGCGCGTGCAGATGCGCCAGGAGCTGTTGGCCATGCAACGCCGCCTGGGTCTGACCACCATCTTTGTCACGCACGACCAGGAAGAGGCCATGACCACGGCCGACCGCATGGCCGTGTTGGACCAGGGCGTGCTGCAGCAGGTGGGCACGCCCATGGCGCTGTACGACGAGCCGGTCAATGCCTTCGTGGCCGGCTTCGTGGGGACGATGAACCTGTTGCCGGTGACGGTGCTGGCCGCCGATGCCGCGGGGGTCACCGTGGCGATGGCGGCAGACATCGGCGCGGGAGCCTTTGCGGCCGCGAGGACAGGGCGTGCGGCGAGTGCAGCCAAGGCGGCAGACGCCCTGGGCCCGCCGGCAGAGCAGGCGCGGCTGCGCCTGCCCGCCCCGGGGGCTCTGCCCGTCGACACGGCCGCCGGTGCGCTGGCCCAGCTGGGCTGTCGCCCGCACACCCTGCGCGTCCAAGCCCCTGACGCCCCGCGTGACCCGGCATGGGGCTGGCTGCCTGGCGTGGTGGAGGCCAGCGAGTTTCTGGGCGAGTTCACGCGATACCGCGTGCGGGCCGGCGACCCGGCGACAGGGGCCCTGTGGGCCGACCTGCCCCACCGTGCGGGGCAGGCTCGCCTGCCGAGCGGTGCAGCCGTCGCGGTCGGGCTGGACCCCGCGCAGGCGCGCCTGCTTGCGCGCTGACGGGGTGCGGGCTGACGGGGTGCGTGGTGGCGGCGCTGGTCGAGCCCACCTGCGTCTCCAGGGCCCAGCCTTCGGTGGCCGCTGATGCGTCCATCCACCGCCAGGCGAAGCCCTTCGTGCCGACAGCGCCGCCCAAAGCGCCAACAGCGCCAACAGCGCCCGCAGGACGAGCTGCCCCTGCACCCCCCAGGCTGACAGCCCCTCGCTGCGCGACCAGGCGCAGCACCCGCTCGGCCTGCGCTGGCGTGATCACCTGCGCCAAGGCCTGCCAGCGCTGCTGCACCAACGGGTGGCGCCAGGCCTGCTCCAGGGCTTGGCGCACCTGCGCTGGCGGCACAGCGCCGCGGACGGAGAGGCGGCGCGCCAGCATCGCGTTCATGAACAGGAAGTACGCGCGGCGGGCCTGGGCGTGGGGCATGAAGGCGCCCAGGTCGGTGAGTTGGCGCGCGTAGCCGGGCCCGGTGAAGACCAGCGTCAGCACGGCCTGCAGGCCCTGCACCGGGTTGAGCAGGCGCACCCGGGGCGGCGGCAGCACATGCAGCGGCTGCGCGGCGGCCTGATCGTGGGCCTGGGGGGTGGCCAGGCTGGTGAGCGCCTGCAATCGGCGCCAGGCCGCGAGGTCGAGGCCGGCCACGGTGTCGAGCGCTGAGTGCGTCGACGCACTGCGCACTGCCGCGCCGGTAAACGGGGGCCGGCCTGCCGACCGGTCATCCACCATGGGCGTGGCAGAAGCCGCCGCAGACAGCTCCAGACCGCGGACGATCTCCACCATCTCCTGGTGGCTCAGCGCGGCCCGCGCCTGCGCTACCTGCCGGCTCACCACGGCCAAGTTGCCAGCCACACAGCCTGCGCGCTCATGAAGCGGCATCACCACCGCATCGGTCGCACTCTCGGCGCCGGCTGGGCTGTGCGTCAGCGCCACCTGGGTGATCGGGCAGCAGCCCACGTCGATACGGGCCACGAAGCGTGGGGTGACCATCAGCTCGTCGAAGGCGTGGCCGCGCAGCCAGGCCTGCAGACGCAGGGCCAGCCACATCCGCGCGGCGCGGGCAGGGGCCAGCGTGCGGCCGGCAAAGGCCGCACGCCCGGCCTCCCAGCCCTGGCGCACGGGGTGGCCGGCGTGCAGGTGATCCGCGGGCGGAGTGGTCAGGTAGCGGGCGTGTTCCCAGCCGATGCGAAAGCCCTCGGCCTCAAAACCCGCGCAGCTGCCAGGGTCAGTTACCGGCCCCTCCTGAGCCGTAACCTGGTCAGACGTGACTGACATGTCAGCGCAAGCACAAGGGACACCCGTGGCGGACTTCAGGG
>CAISJH010000071.1 GCA_903885585.1 uncultured beta proteobacterium | reverse complement strand
GCTGCTTTGCCTGTGGATGGCCAGCCAGGCGGCCGGGCATGCCGCCCAGCTGCCGTGGGTCTGGCTGTGTGCTCTCTTTGCCGGGACAGCGGCATCGACCAAGACCTTTGGAGGTCTGTGCGCCTTTCTGATCGGGTTGGCGGTGTTGCTGATCCCCAGCCTGCGCTGGCGTGCCGCCTGGCGTTACGCGCTGGCGGTTTCCATCGTGGGTGGGGGGTGGTACCTGCGCAGCTACCTGATCTCGGGTGACCCGTTTCATCCGCTCGGTGGCAATCTGTTCGGTCACTTCCTGTGGAACGCGCAGGACCTGGCGGCCCAACATCAGGAGCAGTCCACGCACGGGGTATCTCGCTCGGTCATCTCCTTGCCGCAAAGTCTGCAGGCGGCGGGCCTGGCTGCCTTTGCAGTCGCATTTGCCGTGCCCTTGCACCCCCGACTCAGGCGCATGCCCGCGGTTTGGGCGTTTCTGGGCATCTTGGCGGCCTACACCTTGGTGTGGCACACCAGCACGCAGGTGGCGCGGTACATCGGCCCGGTGCTGCCGCTGGCGGCGTTCCTGGCAGGGTTGTGGGTCTATGGGTGGTCTTCCAGACTCGAGGGTGGGGCTGCGGCGTTGCTGTCTGGTGCTGGGTGGGCGCGGCGTGTGCTGCCTGTGGGCGTGGCTGCTGCGTTGGCCTGGGTGCCGTTGCACCAGTGGCAGCCCATGAGCGCGAGGCTGCTCAGCTGGGATGCCTGGCTTGCAGGGCGCAGCGGGGTAACTGTCATGCGCGAGGCCGCGTCGCGCATCCCGGCACAAGGTAACGTGTTGCTGCAGCTGGGCTTTGAGAACGCGGTGTACTTCTTTCCCGGCAAGGTCATTGGCGACTGGTTTGGCCCAGGGCGCTATGGCCAGATGATCGAATGCACGGACGTTTGCCGCCCGCTGCAGGAGGATGCGCTGTTCGCCCTGGCGGAGCGGCATGGCGCCCGCATGGTCGCCATCAATACCGAACGGTTTCCTGCTCGTGCGGCAGACTACGCTGAGCGCTTTGACGTGGCGTATAGCAGCGGCGGTGGTCTTCTCTTGGTCAAACGCCAAGGACTTGTCCTTCGGCCTTGATGGTTTGGTGCATAGGCGGGGTAAGCACAGTTCATAAAGCCCGTAGGAGTCTGATGTGTTGAAGAAGCTGTTCTTGCCTTTGGGCTGGTGCACTCTTGTGCTGGGTCTGCTGCTCACCGCCTGCGGCGGCGGAAGCGACTCGCAGGCTGACCTCCGGCGCGGGCCGTTGGGAGTGACCGCAGCCGGCGGCACGGCCTATGACCCAGACGACCTGTACCGGTTCTTTGCGATCGCTTTTGGTGCTGCGCCCGGGGTGACCTACCAGAGCCAGCTGCTGGAGGCGGCCAACGCCGGGATGAGCATTCAGCGCATCGTCAATGTCTTCACTACCAAGACCCAGTTCACGGACGTCTACCCCGAGTCACTGAGCAACGCCGAGTTCGCGCAAAGGCTGGTGGAGAACGTGGTGGGGTCGACGGCCACGGCGTCAGCCAAGCAGGCTGCGGTAGCCGACATCCTGGCTGCGCTGTCACTGCCCAACTGGTCGCGTGGCGATGTGATCTTCGCGATCTTCAATAACCTGGCCCGCAAGCCTGCGGACGACCCTCTTTGGGCCGGCACCGCAAGCAAGCTGGCCAACCAGGTGGCCTATGCCCGGTACTTCACCGAGACCGTGAAGGCAGACACCCTGGATCTTGAAGTCCTCAGGCGCGCTATCCGCCCCGTGTCGGCCGGGCCTGCTGACCGGCCCGTGGCCGTGGCTGCCGCGCTGGTATACCGGCCCACTGGCCCCGTTTTTCTCGATGGAGGAATGAGCTTCGACCCGCGAGGTGCTGCCGTCCAGCACCAATGGGAAGTGGTCTCGAGTCCGCCGGGCTTTGTCGGGTTCGGCTATCTCGATCAGCAGGGACGAGCGGGCTTCGCAGCGGATGCGGGCACCTACCGCTTTCGACTCACCGTGCATGGATCAGTGGCCTCCAGCGACCCCGTAGAGGTGACGGTGGAGGTCTGTTGCGATAACGCTGTGCCCGTGGAGCAGGGTGCGAACTTCATCGCCAAGCTCCCCCGCTACAGCATCGATGAGGCCAGGAAAGTCTTTGCTTCAAGGGCACCCAAGACGCTCGACGAACAATTCAGGTTTGCCAGTGAGTTCGGTTTCTCTAGTTTTCACCTGGACTTTCTGACAGGCCTGCCGCCTGCCACGACCTTGCGCAGACAGTTGGATGGCACGGGCTTTGACGCCATACCACCTGCCGGTGGATCCACCATCGTCGATTACGCCCTGGGTTTTCAGAACGTGGTCAAGGTGTCTTCCAGGGTCAACGAAATCGCTTACCCGGCCGATTACGCCGCGTCCAAGGCCGCTGACATCAGCGTCAAGGATCCGTTCTGCGATACCCGGCCGGAGTTCAACTTCTTCCCTTCGGAGTACCTGGGGAGGTACGCGATGCCCGCTGTCAACCCGGTGCCCCTGGGTGACGGCGTGTTGAAGATGGCAGGGTTTGTAGATGCCTGGTTTGCCTTGCGGCCCAATGGTGTATCCGGTTGCTTCAAGGACATGCGGGAGAGCTTTACGGCCACGCTGGACCGGCTGGAACGTCTGGGTGCCAACACGGTGGTGCTGATACCGTGGACCACCTTTGATGGCTCCAGCGCCACTTGGAAAGTGGTTCAGCAGGCGGCCATCACCGACGGACAGTTCGAGTGGGCGGTG
>CAISJH010000070.1 GCA_903885585.1 uncultured beta proteobacterium | reverse complement strand
GGTGACGGCGAACAATCTCGCCAGCACTTCGTGCACGGTTTTCTGGAGCAGGTCGAGGGCATCGACTTCGAGCACAAGGTGGAGATGGGCATCCGCAACGACCGCTACAAGGCCATGGTCCCGCAGGTGGTGGCGCCGCTGAAGCTCAAGGGCCGCGTGCACGCCACCGAGGCGCGCTTCCTGCGCGCCCACACCACGCGCCGCATCAAGTTCACCCTGCCTGGGCCCATGACCATCGTCGACACCGTGGCCGACCGTTTCTACGGCGACCGCGTGAAGATGGCCATGGCCTTTGCCGAACTGCTCAACGAGGAGGCGCTGGCCCTGCAGGCCGACGGTGTGGACGTGATCCAGTTCGACGAGCCGGCCTTCAATGTCTACATGGCCGAGGCGGCCGACTGGGGCGTGAAGGCGCTGGAGCGTGCCGCGCAGGGCTTGACCTGCACCACGGCCGTGCACATCTGCTATGGCTACGGCATCCAGGCCAACATCGACTGGAAGAAGACCCTGGGCACCGAGTGGCGCCAGTACGAGAAGGTCTTCCCCGCGCTCGCGGCCAGTTCCATCGACCAGGTCAGCCTGGAGTGCATCCACTCCCAGGTGCCGGCGGAACTGATGGCACTGCTCAAAGGCAAGGACGTCATGGTGGGCGTCATCGACGTGGCCAATGAGCAGGTGGAGACCCCGGAGGAGGTGGCCGACACCATCGGCCGCGCTCTGCAGTTCGTACCCCGGCAGCACCTGATCGCGTGCACGAATTGCGGCCTCGCCCCCATGACCCGGGCCGCCGCCGAGGGCAAGCTGCGCGCCCTGGCCGCTGGCGCCGCCCTGGCGCGCGAGCGCTACGCCGCGGCATGACGCCGCCGCCACCGCTCACCGCCCTGGCCGATCTGCAGCCGCAACTGGCCTCGGCCGGCTTTGCGGTGCTGGACGCCTCCGCGCTCAGCCGCTGGACTGGGGCTGCGTCCGCTGACTTGAAGGCCCTGGCCAGTTTCTGGGACGACTTGCCTCCCGACACCCACTTGCGTGATGGTGGCCGTTACCGCCGCCGTCGCCACAGCTGCTTTGCGGTGCAGAGTGGACAGGTGGTCCAGGTGCCGCACCGTGCCCACTGGCAGCCCGTGGAGTACAACGCCCTGCACGGCGGCTTCGAGCGCTGGTTCGAGCCCATGGCCCCGGCCATGGCTCAGGCCCCGGCCTTTGCCGCGCTGCTGCAGGCACTGGCGGCTTGTGCCACGGCACTGCGCCCGGGCGTCGCGCGTTGGTTCGCCGAGGCGCACCCCTTTCGCATCGACTGCACCGACGGCATCGGCCGCCCCACGCCCGAGGGAGCGCACCGCGACGGTGTGGACCTGGTGGCCGTGGTGCTTGTGGCCCGCCACAACGTGAAGGGCGCAGAGACTCGCGTGTTCGACGCCCGCAGCCCGCAGGGCATGCGCTTCACCCTCACCGAGCCTTGGAGCGTGCTGCTGCTCGATGACGAACGGGTGATCCACGAGAGCACCCCCATCCAGCCCCTGGACCCGGCGCAGCCGGCCTGGCGCGACACCCTGGTGCTGACGCTGCGCCAGCAGGGCTTCCAGGGCCCTGGGGCATGACCGTGTCGCCACGTGGCTTTTGATGCCTTCCACATAGCTTTCTTCTGGCGGAGCCCGCTGAACCCCTTGGAACTCACATGACGCTTGCCATCACCTTCGACGATGTGGCCGCCGCAGCGCAACGCCTGCAAGGCCACGCCCACCGCACTCCCGTGCTCACGTCGCGCACGGCCGATGAACGCACGGGCGCCCGGGTCTTCTTCAAGGCCGAGAACTTCCAGCGCATGGGCGCCTTCAAGTTCCGCGGGGCCTTCAACGCGCTGGCGAAGTTCAGCCCCGCGCAGCGTGAGCGTGGCGTGATCGCGTTCTCTTCGGGCAACCACGCCCAGGCCACGGCGCTGGCGGCGCGTATCCTGGGCATGCCCAGCGTGATCGTCATGCCCAAGGACGCACCCGTGGCCAAGCTCGCGGCCACGCGCGGCTACCAGGCCGGACAGGCGGGCAGCGAGGTCGTGCTGTACGACCGCTACACCGAGGACCGTGAGGCCATCGGGCAGCGCCTGGCGCAGGAGCGCGGCATGACGCTGGTGCCGCCTTACGACCACGCCGATGTGATGGCCGGGCAGGGCACGGCGGCGCTCGAGTTGGTGGAGCAGGTGCGGGAGATGGACGGTGGTGGCCTGGACGCCCTGCTGGTGTGCGTGGGCGGCGGCGGGCTGATCTCGGGCTGTGCCGTGGCGGCCACGCATCTGCTGCCCGGCATCGAGGTTTGGGGCGTGGAGCCCGAGGCCGGCAACGACACACAGCGCAGCCTGGCCGAAGGGCGCATCGTGCACATCGACACGCCCAAGACCATTGCCGACGGTGCGCAGACGCAGCACAGCGGCACGCTGACCTTCCCGGTCATCCAGCAGCTGGTGCGCGGCATCGTCACCGCGAGCGACGCTCAGCTGGTGGACGCGATGCGCTTCTTTGCCGAGCGCTTGAAGATCGTGGTGGAGCCCACCGGCTGCTTGGGCGCGGCCGCGCTGATGTCATGTGCGGTGGGGCTGCCGGACCTGAGAGGACGCCGCGTGGGCGTCATCCTCTCGGGCGGCAACGTGGATGTCCGGCGTTACGCCGAACTGCTAGAGGGCTGAAGTTGGCCCCCCAGGTCCGGGCGTTGCCCGGCCCGGCCCCCCAAGGGGGCGCAAGAAAACTTGGGAGCGGCCCGGCGTTTTCTTGAGAGTCAGGCCACGCGCACGCGCAGTTCGCCCAGACCGGCCACCGATCCCACCATCAGGTCGCCACTGACCACCGCGGCCACGCCTTCGGGGGTGCCGGTGTAGATCAGGTCGCCGGGTTGCAGCTCCCAGGCGGCCGACAGGTGCTCGATGGTCTCGGCCAGATTCCAGATCAGCTTGGAGACGTTGCTGCGCTGGTGGTCTGCACCGTTGACCTGCAGGGCGATCTCGGCGTTGGCCACGTCGCCTGCCTGGTCAGCCGGGGTGATGGGGCCGATGGGCGCGCTCTGGTCAAAGCCTTTGCCGATGCACCAGGGGCGACCCTGCTTCTTCATCTCGTTTTGCAGGTCGCGCCGGGTCATGTCCAGGCCCACGGCGTAGCCATAGACGTGCTTCAGCGCATCGGCCGCCTTGATGTTCTTGCCGCCGGTACCGATGGCCGCCACCAGTTCGATCTCATGGTGCAGGTTTTTGGTGAGCGAAGGGTAGGGGATGCTGCCCGTCTGGCCCGCGTCGATGACGACGATGGCGTCGGCGGGCTTCAGGAAGAAGAACGGCGGCTCGCGGCCCGTGAAGCCCATCTCCTTGGCGTGGTCCTCGTAGTTGCGGCCCACGCAGTACACGCGGTTCACCGGGAAGCGCTCGCTGCGGCCCACAACGGGCACGCTGACGACGGGGGGTGGGGTGAAGAGATAGCTCATGGATCAGGACCCTGGGTGAAAAAAAGGTTGGGGGTTCAACGAGGTGTGGCGTCGCCGCTTTCAACGACCACATTTTCGACGATGCCGCCGCCGTCACGACGGAAGGCGGCGGCGGCCTGGTACTCAGGCGACTGGAAACAGGTCACGCCAGCTTCCAGGGTGGGGAACTCGATCACCACATAGCGGTTGAAGGTGTTGGGTCCTTCGTTGACCTGGTAGCGGCCCCCGCGCGCCAGCACCCGCCCACCATGGGCGGCAATGATGTCGGGCACGAGGTCGGTGTAGCGCTTGTATTGCACCGGGTCGTGTATCACGCATCGGGACAGCCAGTACGCGGCCATGGGGGGCTCCTTCTTGCCGGTTGAAGTGGGGTGTGTCGGGTGGCGGTATAGCTAGGTGCTCTGGTGCCGTAGGCTACTTCGGCACCACGTCGCCCAGGCCGGGCAGCCAAGTGGCGATCTGGGGGAAAGCGATGATGGCCAGGATGGCGCCCAGCAGACAGATCCAGTACGGCACCGCGCCCCGGAAGATCTCGCCGTTCTTGAGATCGGGCTCACCGTCCACCGCCGCCTTCACGGTGAAGACCAGGATGCCGAAGGGCGGCGTGAGCAGACCTGTCTCGATGGCCAGGATGCCGATGATGGCAAAGGCAATGGGGTCGAAGCCCAGAGCCATGGCGATGGGCGCGAACACCGGCACCGTCAGCAGGATGATGGAGATCGAATCGATGATGGCCCCGAGGATGAACCACACCAGGATCATCAGCGCCAGGATGGCGTAAGGCGACAGGCCCGACTGCAGGAAGAAGTCCTTGGCCATGCCGGTGATGCCCGTCATGGACAACACGCGCGAGTACAGCTGCGCCGTGACCAGCAGGATCAGCAATGGTGCCGAGGTACGGCCCACCGAGATGATGGCCTGCACCATTTCGCGCGGCTTCATGCCGCGGGCGATGGCCAGCAGCAGCGCCAGCGTGGCCCCCACGCCTGCACCCTCCGTGGGGGTGAAGAAGCCGAACCAGATGCCACCCAGCACCAGCAGCACGAGGACGATGATGCCCGCCGTGCTCCACAGGATGGTGCGCAGGTCCGGCTCGTCGGCCAAGGCTGTTGCGGCTTGCGTTGTACCCCCCGTAGCGGGGCTGGCCGTGGTAGCCGCAGCGGCTGGCGCCACGCCCTCACCCACCCGGTGCGGTTGGGTCTTGGCCACCCACAGGATGTAGCCGATGTAGAGCACGACCACGAGCAGGCCGGGGATGATGCCGGCGATGAACAGCTTGCCGATGGCCATCTCGGTGAGCACGCCCCACACGATCATCAGCACCGAGGGTGGGATCAGCATGCCCAGGCAGGCGCTGCCGGCAATACAGCC
>CAISJH010000069.1 GCA_903885585.1 uncultured beta proteobacterium | reverse complement strand
GTCGTTTGAGGTGGACAAGGCGGAACGCCAGGTCTTCGACGCGCAGACGCGCGCCCTGTACGACAAGCTGCAAGCCCGTCTGCCGGGCTACGAGGTGATGCTGCAGGCCCACACTCGGGACGAGAACAAGTTTGTGGTGGCGGCCTACAACGACCGCACACAGGGTGCGCGCTATCTGTTTGACGCCAAGACCGATGGGCTGACCAAGCTGGGCGATCTGACGCCCTGGCTGCCCGAGGCCCACATGGCCCCCGTGAAGCCGGTGCGCTATGCGGCGCGCGACGGGCTGGAGATTCCCGGCTACCTCACGTTGCCCGTGGGCCGCGCGCCCAAGAACCTGCCGTGCGTCGTCAACCCGCACGGCGGCCCTTGGGCGCGTGACAGCTGGGGTTTCAATCCCGAGGTGCAGTGGCTGGCCAACCGGGGCTACTGCGTGTTGCAGATGAACTTCCGCGGCTCCACGGGCTTTGGCCGCCAGTTCTGGGAGGCCAGCTTCAAGCAGTGGGGCCTGGCCATGCAGGACGACATCACCGACGGCGTGAAGTGGCTGGTGGAGCAGGGCATCGCCGACCCCCAGCGCGTGGGCATCTACGGCGGCAGCTATGGCGGCTACGCCACCCTGGCGGGCATCACCAAGACGCCAGAGCTGTACGCCGCGGCGGTGAACTACGTGGGCGTGAGCAATCTGTTCACCTTCATGAACACCATCCCACCGTACTGGGAGCCCTTCCGCCCGCAGATGTACGAGATGGTGGGCAACCCCAAGGACCCGAAGGACGAGGCCCGCATGCGCGCCACGTCACCGGTGTTCCAGGCCGATCGCATCCGCACCCCGCTGTTCGTGGCGCAGGGTGCGCGCGATCCGCGCGTGAACAAGGCCGAGAGCGACCAGATCGTCGAGGCCCTGCGCAAGCGCGGCGTGCAGGTGCAGTACATGGTCAAGGACAACGAGGGCCACGGCTTCGCCAACGAGGAAAACCGCTTCGAGTTCTACGAGGCGATGGAAGGCTTTCTGCGGCAGCACCTGATGAAGCCCTGAGTCAAAGCCGCCTGGGCTTCTGAGGCATGGCCGCAGAAGCCTGGCGCGGTGCCTGCACTGGCGGCTGTGGCCGCCGCCGTAGCTTGGCTCGCCGAGCGGCCGGTTTGGGCACCAAGACTTCTCGAACGCGGAGCGGTCGGCGTAGGCCTGGATGGCGTAGCAGGTCTTCAGCCGGGAGACATTCTCGACCACGCAAATCCCATGAGGGCTTGCCCCAGGACCTCCCAACGGCCCGACGGGGTAGGCTGGCCCATTCGCAGTTTTCATGGGAAAGTTGGTATGAACAAGCGCTTGAATTCGCCATTGCGTGCGGTGGCCGCCGCTGCCGCGGGTTTGTTTGTGCTGGGTTGGACGTCAGCGGGTGCTCAGACGGCTGTGGAACGGGTCGAGGTGACGGGCTCCAACATCAAGCGCCTGAGCACCGAGACCGCCGGGCCCACGGAGGTCATCACGCGGGAAGACATTCGCCAGACTGGCGCCATCACCTTGCGGCAAATCCTGGATACCGTGACGGGCGCATCCGGCGCGCTGTCCGACAACGGCAACGTCTCCAGCTTTGCGCCTGGCGCTTCCGGGACTGCGTTCCGCAACCTGGGCACCAGCGCGACGCTGGTCCTGCTCAATGGTCGCCGCATGGGCAACTTCGCTTTGGCCAATGGCGGCAAGGACACTTTCGTCAACGTCGACACCTTCCCGGCCGATGCCATTGAGCGCATCGAGATCCTCAAGGATGGTGCGTCGGCGATCTACGGCTCCGAAGCCATGGCCGGGGTGGTCAACATCATCACCCGCAAGCAGTACAGCGGGGTCGGCATCAGCGCTTCGTACCAGGGCAACGGCCTGGAGATCGGTGGCCAGAGGACAGCGAGCATCGTCGCTGGTCTGGGAGAGTCCAGTACCCGCAGGTTCACGGCCTTTGGCAATCTGGAGCTGTACCAGCGCGACGGCTACATGTTCTCTGAAGTCCTGCCTTACTACCCAGAGTGGCACAAGGTCAACGTGAACCCTGCGCTCGGCGCGCCATCGACCGTCAGCTATCCGGGCAACTTCTTCATCAACCCGCCGGCGTACACCACACGTTCGTCGATTCCCGGTTGCACCAACAAGAACTCCGCGGGCGCTTGCGTCACGGACCTCAACCCGATCAATCAGTTCTCGGACCCGGCCGAGCGCCTGAACTTCTTCGGTGCGGCCACTTACCGGCTCAGCGACAAGACGCAGCTGTTTGCCGATCTGCTGGCTTCCCGGACCCGGACCGAGTACTTGAGCTTGCCCATCGGCATCAACGCGCCCAGCACGCCCTTCCGGTGGGTGGATGGCAGAACGGGAACGTTGCAGGAAGTCGCCAAGCCCCTGGTTCCGGTCACCAATCCGCTGAACACCTTTGGGCGCCCGGTCGGCCTGGAGTACCGGTTCATGGACCCCGGCATTGACTACAGCACCCCCACGACGGCGGACTCCTACCGCGTGACCCTGGGGGCGCGTGGCGAATTCCGCTCCTGGGACTGGGAGGCTGCACTCGTGCATGCCCAGTCCAAGGCGACCTCGCGTGGCAAGTCGCTGCACCGCGTCGACTTCGTCAATGCCATCAAGAACAACGAGTACAAGATCGGGGGCAGCAATTCCCAGGAACTCCTGGACCGGATGATCAGAACTGCCGGGGTGGAGGGCAAGAACACCACCGACATCGTCGACTTCCGCGTCACCGGTGAGTTGTTCAAGGTGCCCTTCCCGGTGCAGGCGGCGCTGGGCGTTGACCTGCGCAGCGAGAAGATCTTCATCAAGTCCAGCAAGGAGGCGTTCAACGCTGAGCTGATTGGGCGTGGATCCCTCCTGACGGACGGTACGGGCAACACCACCAGCGCGTTTGCCGAGTTGGAGGCGCAGCCGTTCAAGCGGCTGACAGCTAACGCTGCGGTCCGGTGGGACAAGTCGGGCAGTTACGAAGGTGAGCTCACGCCCAAGGTGGGCCTGAAGTAC
>CAISJH010000068.1 GCA_903885585.1 uncultured beta proteobacterium | reverse complement strand
GAGCACGACCACGAGCAGGCCGGGGATGATGCCGGCGATGAACAGCTTGCCGATGGCCATCTCGGTGAGCACGCCCCACACGATCATCAGCACCGAGGGTGGGATCAGCATGCCCAGGCAGGCGCTGCCGGCAATACAGCCCAGGGCGAACTGCCGGTCATAGCCGTAGCGCTTCATCTCCGGCCAGGCGATCTTGGAAAACGCTGCGGCTGCAGCAATGGATACGCCTGTGATGAAGGCGAACACGGCATTGGCCAGCACGGTGGCCACGCCCAGCCGGCCGGCCAGGCGCCGCGTCAGACGATTGACGAGGGCGAACAAATCGCTGGCCGCGCCGCACTTGGCCAGAAACTCCCCCATCAGGAGAAACAGCGGGATCACCGCAAACACGTAGTCGCGCAGCGCCTCGTAGGCCGTGTTGGAGGCAAAGCTCAACATGGCGTGAGGGTCGCCCGTCATGAGAAACAGACCCAGCAGCGCGGTCAGGCCCAGCGAAATGGCGATGTGTACCCCGCTGAACACCAGCACAAGCAGGGTCACCACGAGGATGAGGAGGTCGGTTCCGGAGCTCATGGTGCGTTCTCAGTGGGCCGTGCCCGTGGTCTGCGGCGCTGTGCCTTGCACCGCGCTCAGCAGGTGTTGCACCAGCAGGAGCGCGTAGTTGAAGGCGGCAATCGACGTGCCGAGGATCAACACGAAGCGTGCGGGCCAGACCGGCACGCGCAGCGCACCCTCGCCCTCGAACTCATTGGAGTTCCAGGCGTGGGCCGCGCCCTCGAAGCTGCCCCAGCAGATGAAGCCGAAGAACACGACGCCGGCCAGCGCGGCGATGGCCGCCATCACGCTCTGGCCGCGGGGCCCGGCCTTGCTCACAAACATGTCCACGTGCAGCATCCCTCCCGATCGGATCGCAAAGCCGCACTGCAGGTAACAGATGATGACGATGGACAGCGAGACGATCTCGGTCGTGCCCTTCACAGGCCGATCGAAACCCACCCGCCCGATCACATCGGCCACCACCAGAAAGCACAGCAGGAAGGCCAGCACCGCAGCCAGCACCAGCAACAACTGGGTCAGCCGATCGTTGAGATGTCGCAGTGTGGACATGTCTCAGCTCCTTACTTGACTTCGTAGCGCACGGGCCACTTGTGGCCCAGCTTCTCGGCTTCTTCCAGTGTGAGCTTCAGTACCTGGGACGCGGGCAGGCCCTGCTTGTCCAGGCTCTCGGCATGTTGCTGCGGCCACGCCTTGAGCGAGTTGGCCCAGTCCACCCGCACCGAATCGGACACCGACTTGACGTTCACGCCCAGGGTCTTGAGCTGCGCGAGCTGTTTGGGGTAGTTCTCGTCGTTGACGGTGCCGGTTCTCGCTTCGTATTCCTTGGCAACTTCCAGGATGATGTCCTGCACGTCCTTGGGCAGACGGTTGAAGCGGTTCTTGTTCATCGTCAGGCCGTGCCAGGTGATGGAGCCAAAGCCCACCTCGGTGTAGTGCTTGGCCACCTCGTTGAGCTTGAAGTTCACCCAGCCCGAGGGAAACATGATCCAGCCAAAGTACACGCCCGTCTGCATGGAGGTGTAAGCCTCGGGCAGGGAGGACTGCACCGGCACCGCACCAGCATATTCCAGCCACTTCAGGTTCAGGCCGGCCCCGGCGAGCTTCTTGCCCTTGAGCTCGGTAACGTTGTTCCACTCGAAGGTGGTGCCCAGGTTGTAGCCGTTGTCGGCGATCAGCGAAAGCAGGCGCTGGTTGAACTTGTCTTCGAACACCTTGGACAGGTAAGGCACCTTGTCGTACACGCTGCGCGCGAGCTTGACGCTGTTCTGCGCGCTCATGGTGCCGAAGGGCAACATGACCTGAAAGGCGTGCAGCGGCAGATTGGAAGGCTCAAAGCAGAAGCAGTAGCCGCCGATGTCGACGATGCCGGCCTGCACGCCTTCCAGCGTGTCAGCCACCTTCACGGTGGCGCCGCCATAGGACTCGATGAACTCCACCTTGTGCGAGGTGCGTGCGGCCACGCGCTTGGTCACCTCCGGCACGAAGAAGTTCTGCATCAGGTTGACGTAGGTGTTGGCCGCGGGGTGGCCTGAGGCGATGCGCAGCTTGATGTCCTCGGCCTGGGCGCTGCCCAGGCTCAGCGCGGCGATGGCGCCGGCAATGAGGGTGGTCTTCAGGGTCTTGAACATGGCGGTCTCCTGGTGAACTGGGGCAGCATTGCCCTCTGGGTGAATCCTGGGTCCTGGCGGTTTGGTCAGGGGCTCAGGGGATGAGGACGCTCGAGCCCGTGGTGCGGCCCGACTCGAGTTCGGCGTGGGCGCGTGCGATGTCGCTCATCGCATAGCGCTGGTGGATGCTGACCTTGAGCGCACCCTGGGCGACGAGGTCGAACACGGCCTGGGCGGAGTCGCGCAACTCGGTTGTGGAGGCGGTGTAGGTCACCAGCGTGGGTCGGGTGAAGTAGAGCGACCCCATCTTCTGCAGCGTGGCCGCCGGCACGGGCGGCGGCGCACCCGTGGTGGTGCCGAAGGAGACAAAGTAGCCGCGCGGGGCCAGGCTCTCCAGCGACTGCTCAAACGAGTTCTTGCCCACCGAGTCGTAGACGACCGGCACGCCGGCACCGCCCGTGATCTCCTTCACGCGGGCCGCCACGTCCTCGCTGAGGCGGTCGATGCAGAACTCGTAGCCGTTGTCCAGCGCGAGCTGGCACTTCTGCGGGCCCGCGGCCACGCCGATCATCCGGGCGCCAATGTGGCGGCCCCACTGGCCGGCCAGCAGGCCCACGCCGCCGGCGGCGGCATGCCACAGCACGAACTGCCCGGGCTTGACCTGATAGCAGCGCTGCACCAGGTACTCCACCGTCATGGCCTTGAGCATCATGGCGGCCAACTGGTCGTCGCTCATGTGGGCGGGCGACTTCAGCAGCCGCGCCGTCGGGTAGTTGCGGTGGGTGGCGCAGGCACCCAGCACCGGGCCGCTGATGTAGCACACGCGCTCACCCACCTGGAAGTCGGTGACGCCGGGGCCCACGGCTTCGACCACGCCCGCCGCCTCGGTGCCCAGCCCGCTGGGCAGCGGGAAGGGGTAGGCACCGGAGCGGGCGTAGATGTCCTGGAAGTTGAGGCCGATGGCGGTATGGCGGATGCGCACCTCGCCGGCACCCGGTTCGGGCAGGTCAAGCTCCTCGAGTTTCAGGACCTCAGTGCCCCCAGGGGCGTGGAATCGGACGGCTTGAGTTTTCATGGGACTTTGTGGCAGTTGGGCAGTGGGGTTGAGGTGGGGTGCGGAAGAGGGGTCTTGAGCTTGGGTCAATGAGCAGATGGCCAGGTAAATCGTGCAGCACGCCCGCAATGCAGGGGCGGTGCAAGGTAGGCCTGCACCAGTTCCGTTGGGAGGCGCTCGCGTAGGCGTTGGCTGGCGTGCGCTGTCGCAGCCCGCAGGGCCGCCATGTCGAGCTCCTGGGGTATCAGCACCTGCACGCCATGTGCGCGCAGTGCAGTCAAGGCGGCTTCATCCTGGCTCTGTGCCAGTGCACGCTGCATGCGCGTGGCGTCGGCCACGGCGGCGTTCAGTACCTCGAGTTGCCTTGCCTCCAGAGCCTCATGCCAAGCGCGCGGGCACACCAGCAGCAGCACGCCGAAGAAGTGGCCGGTCAGGCTGACGTGAGGGTGGTGGCGCCACAG
>CAISJH010000067.1 GCA_903885585.1 uncultured beta proteobacterium | reverse complement strand
GGCGTTCAGGGCGTGGCACACCAGCACCGCGTTGGAGCGCTCGGCGTTGAGCGTGCCGTAGGTCTCGTAGTGCAGCGTGTAGTCGGCCAGCACGGCGCCGCTCTTCAGCGGCAAGGGCTCGCTGAAGTGCATTTGCTGCGGTGTGACGTGACCGATGGTACCCATGAAAGACAAACCAGACAAGCCAGACAGGACGGCGCGCGAACAGACAGCCGTGACCAACCCCGGAAACGAACAAACCCGGCGCCGCGTTCAGCGGACACCGGGTTGGCGGGTGTCCCTCTTTAGCGGCATTTGTGAAGCGCCCGCAATCCGGAGCAAATCGGCGCTGGAAGAAAGTATACGGGCGGCTGCGGCGACGCCCGCAGATACGACCGGCTTGCCGCAACCCCCTTCAGATGGTACGCCCGCCATCGACTGGCAGCTCCACCCCCGTGATGAAGCGAGCGGCGTCGCTGGCCAGGTACAGCGTGGCCTCGGCCACGTCCTGCGGCGTGGACATGCGCCCGAGAGGGATGCCCGCTTCGATCTTGGCCCGCGCCTCGGGCGTGTCAGGTCCACCCAGAAACTGCTCGATCAAGGCTGTTGGGCTCATCACCGGACACACCGCATTGACGCGGATGCCGTCCGGGCCGAGTTCGGCGGCCATGGACTTGGACAGCAGGTTCACCGCCCCCTTGCTGGCGTTGTACCAAGTCAAGCCGGGCCGAGGCCGGATGCCGGCCGTTGAGCCGATGTTGACGATGCACCCGCTGCGGCGCGCCTTCATCAGCGGCACCACGGCCTGCGTGGTGTGGAAGATGGACTTCACGTTGACGGCAAACACGCGGTCGAACGTGGTCTCGTCCACCTCCAGCATCGACTGGTTGCGGTGCGTGGTGCCGGCGTTGTTGACCAGGATGTCCACGCCGCCGAAGGCGTCTACACAAGCTGCCACGGCGGCGTCCACATCGGCGCGGCTGGACACGTCGCAGCGCACGGCCCGCGCCGCGCAGCCCAGGGATTCGGCCACCGCCTGCGCGCCCTCGCCATTCAGATCGGCCACCAGCACCTTCGCCCCTTCGGCCACGAAGCGGCGCGCAATCGCCTCGCCAAACCCGGCCGCAGCCCCGGTGATGAGCGCCACGCGCCCCTGCAAGGCCCCCATCAGCAGCCTCCCTGCGGGGCAGGCACCAGTGCGGCGGCCGTCGCTGGGTCGGCCGCGACAAAAGGAACACGTGACAACAGGTTCTCGAACATGGGCTGCAACTCCTGCATGGAAGATGTGAATGAAAGCAGAGCGATCGTAGAAAGCGCCCGGCGAGCGGTGAATTCGAATTCGGTCAATCGAGTCTTGACGTCATGCAGATGGAACTCGTGGATGCGCTTGTCTAGGATGGCCGCATGACCCCTCGTTCCTATCTCTTCGTGCCGGCCGACCGGCCTGAGCGCATAGCCAAGGCGCTGGCCAGCGGGGCCGATGCGGTGATCGTCGATCTCGAGGACGCGGTGGCACCCGAGGCCAAGTCTCGGGCGAGACAGGCGCTGGCTGTCTGGCTGGAAGACCAGGCCAGCCAGGCCGCCCGCGCCGCACCACCGCTGCCGGCCAGCAGCGGGGCCGAGCCCCTGCCCTTGCCCCGCGCCATACCCCTGTTCGTTCGGGTTAACAGCGCCAGCACGTCGTGGTTCCAGGACGATCTGCGGGTCTGCGCGCTGCCTGGGGTAAACGGCGTCGTGCTGCCCAAGGCGCAGACGCTGGATGAACTGGCGACGGTGCGCGCGGCGGCACCGCAGCACGTGCTGCTGCCCCTGATCGAGACGGCTGTTGGCGTACAGGCGGCGGTCACGCTGGCCGCCGCGCCGGGCGTGCAGCGCCTGGTCTTCGGCAGCCTGGACCTGCAGGCGGACCTGGGCATCGAGGCGCAGGCCGATGCCGACGGTGACGAGGAAGCCCTGCTGGCCTTTCGGTCACACCTCGTGCTGGCCTCTCGCTTGGGCGGGCTGGCCGCACCCGTGGACGGCGTGAGCACGGCGCTGCAGGATGACGTCTTGGTGCAGCGCGACACGGTGCGCGCCCGCCGACAGGGCTTTGGCGCCAAGCTGTGCATCCATCCGAAGCAGGTCCGCGCGGTGCACCGAGGCTTTGCGCCCAGTGCCGAAGACGTGGCCTGGGCGCACCGCGTGCTGCAGGCCTTTGAGGCCGCGCGGCAGGCGGGCGGCCACGGGGCCGTGGCCGTGGACGGCAAGATGGTCGACGCACCCGTGCTGCGCCGCGCCCAGACGGTGCTGGAGCGCAGCGCCCGCGCCTGAGGGGTCAGCTCACCCGTGCCAGTGCACCAGCGTCTTGGTGGTGCTCACCTCTTCCAGCGCCAGCAACCCTTTCTCGCGGCCGTGGCCGCTGCGCTTGGTGCCGCCGAAGGGCAGCTCCACCCCGCCGCCGGCGCCGTAGCAGTTCATGAAGACCTGGCCCGCTTTCACGGCCTTGGCCACGCGTTGCAGCCGCCCGGCGTTCTCGGTCCACACGGCGGCCAGCAGGCCGTAGTCGGTGCCGTTGGCCAGGGCGATGGCGTCAGCCTCGTCCTCGAAGGGCATGGCCGCCAGCACGGGGCCGAACACTTCCTCGCAGGCCAGGGCCGCCGTGCGCGGCACGGGGCCGAAGAGCGTGGGCTTGACGTAGTAGCCGGTGGCCAGGACGCCCTCGGCGAGGCCGCCTTCTGCCAGGACGGGGATGCCCTGCGCGCGGGCCTGGTCGATGTAGCGCTGCACGCGGGCGTGCTGGGCCGGGTTCATCACCGGGCCGCAGTCCAGGTCCATGGCGGGGGCGCCCACACGCACCTTGGAGAAGGCCTCGGCCACGCGGGTGACGAAACTGTCGTAGATCGAACGCTGCACCAGCAGGCGGCTGCCGGCGGTGCAGGTCTGGCCCGCGTTCTGCACGATAGCGCGCACGATGATCGGCACGGCGCGTGCCACGTCCACGTCCTCGAAGACGATCTGCGGTGACTTGCCACCCAACTCCAGCACGCACTTGACGGCGTTCTTCGCCGCCGCCTGCTGCACCAGCGTGCCCACCTCGTTGGAGCCGGTGAAGGAGATGAAGTCGATGCCCGGGTGAGCCGCGAGCGCGGCACCAGCCTCCTCGCCCAGGCCGGTGACGACGTTCAGCGCCCCGGCGGGCAGGCCTGCGGCCGCGGCGATCTCGGCCACGCGCAGCGCCGACAGGCTGGTGTCCTCGGCGGGCTTGAGCACCACGGCGTTGCCCATGGCGAGCGCCGGCGCCACGGTACGACCCAGCATCTGCGCGGGGTAGTTCCAGGGAATGATGTGCGCCGTGACGCCCAGGGGCTCGCGCAACAGGCTCACCTGGTGGCCGGCGAGGAAGGGGATGGTCTCGCCATGAACCTTGTCAGCGGCGGTGCCGTAAAACTCGAAGTAGCGCGCCAGCACCTGGATGTCGTTGCGCGCGGTGGTCATGGGCTTGCCCGTGTCGCGGGCCTCGAGCTGGGCCAGTTCCTCGGCGTGGTCCAGCACCCCTTGGGCGATCTTCACCAGGACGCGGCCACGCTCGGTGGCGTTAAACCTTGCCCAGGGCCCGGACAGCGCCTGGCGCGCTTCGGCCACAGCCAGGTCGACCTCGTGCGCGGTGCCTCGCGCGATTTCGTCGAAGACCTGGCCGTCGGCCGGGTCCACCACCGGCAGGGTGCGGCCGTCACGCGCGGGCAGCCACCGGCCCCCCAGGAACATCTGCTTCATGTCTTCAAACCCTCTCGCCCGGCGGGCGCTGTGATGCAGACTCACTGTAGGCAGCGGGGGCGCCAGAGGGAATTGGAAAGTCGGCAACGGCGTCTTGCGCGCAGCGCAATCCGGCCTGCGGGTTTCTCGGGAGTCCAGCGGCCAGGCAACGTTTCAGAATCCAGCCCATGCTGCCCGATCTCGACTCCCTGGCCCTGTTCGTGCAAGCGGCCGAGCTGCGCAACCTCACCCGCGCGGCCGAGGCCAGCCACATCACGGTGCCAGCCGCCAGCCGGCGGCTTTCGCTGCTGGAGCACCAGTTCAAGGCCCAGTTGTTCGAGCGGCACTCCCGCGGCTTGCAACTCACGCCAGCGGGCGAGCAGCTGCTGCAGCTGGCGCGCGGGGTGATCGCGGATGTGCAGCACATGCGCGCCGAGATGGCCAACTACGGCTCAGGGCGCCAGGCGGTGTTGCGCGTGCACGGCAACACATCGGCGATGACACAGTTTTTGCCGGACGACGTGGCCAGCTTCCAGGACCAGCACGCACAGGTGCGCATCGTGCTGGAGGAGTGCTGGAGCGAAGAGGCCGTCAAGCGCGTGCGCAGCGGCGAGGCCGATCTGGGCGTGGTGGTGGAAGGGTGCGATGTCTCGGGCCTGTGGTGCCGGCCCTACCGCAGCGACCGGCTGTCGGCCGTGATGCGGGCAGACGATCCGCTGCAAGGGCCCGAAGTGGCGTTTGCCGAGCTGCTGGAGCGAGACCTGGTCGGGCTGGAGGGCAGCAGCACGCTCACGCGCCTGATTACCGCGCAGGCCGCCGCCCAGATGAAGCCGATGGCGTTGCGCGTGCAGGTGCGCAGCTTCGAGTCCGTGTGCCGTGCCGTGGTGGCGCAGCTGGGCATCGGCATCCTGCCGCTGGCCGCGGCGCGCAGCTTCGTTCACGACATGCGACTGAAGGTGCTGCCGCTGTCGGATGAATGGGCGCTGCGGCGCATGCAGCTGTGCACCCGCGGCCAGCCGCCGCGGCAGACGCCGTTGGGCATCCTGGCCGCCCACCTGGAAGCCTGCGCGGGCGGGGAGGCCGCGGCCGCAGGCTGAAGAGCCCGTCAGGCGATGCGCGGCATCGACTTCGCAAAGGAGGGGCGGGCGCGCCAGGCTTCGGCCAGCGCCTGCAGGCCTGGAGTGGCGGGCAGCCAGGGCTGGTCGCCGTAGCGCAGCTGCTGGTAATCAAACAGCGTCACCGCGGCGATGACGTCCAAGGTGGGCGGCTGGCCACCCGCGGGCATGGCGAGGTCACCCGCCATCGCCTCCAGGCGCTGCATGCCTTCGATCATCGAGCGCCGGCGGCGCAGGCCCACGGGGGTCTCGTCGAAAAGCACGGGGGCCGTGACCTTGCGCGTGATGATGGTGATGGTGGAAGCCTCGATGGCGCCAATGGCCACCCCCGTGCGCGACAGCACGCCGGCCACACGGGCCGGCTCAGCGCCCAGCACACTGGGCCAGGCCGGCGCCGGCCGCGTGGCCTCCAGCCACTGCACGATCAGCAGGCACTCCGACAGTGGTGTGCCGTCGTCCAGCACCAGCGTGGGCACACGCGCCGCGGAGTTGGCCGACCGCAAGCGCGCTTCGTCGGCCCAGGGGTCGACGATGGTGGGTTCGATGTCCAGGCCCTTCTCGATCATGGCCACGCGGGCGATGCGCACGAAGGGCGAGGTGGTGTTGGCCAGCAGTTGCATGGAGATCTCCTTGCGGTGACGGTTCGGGCGGCGCGAGCGGGCTTTCAAGAAAACGCCGGGCCGCCCCAAATTTTCTTGCGCCCCCGTGGGGGGCCGGGCCGGGCACCGCCCGGACCTTGGGGACTCGGCAGCGGCTTACTGGATCGCGCCGAGCTGCTTCATCATGCCCAGGTTGTCCAGCAAGGCCCAGTGCTCGATGAGCACACCGTCACGGATCTGGAACAGGTCCAGCACGCCGATGTCGATCTTGCGGCCGGTGGCGGCCATGTCGCCGAACGGGCCGGTGTGCGTGGCCTGCACGCGCAGGCGCACCAGCACCTACTCGCCCTCGGCCACGAAGTCCAGCAGCGGCAGCTCCATGTCGGGGAAG
>CAISJH010000066.1 GCA_903885585.1 uncultured beta proteobacterium | reverse complement strand
GCACGCGGGCGTTGTCCACGCCTGCCTGGCGCAGGTTCTGGCTGGCGCGTTCGGCGAGCTTTGGGTGGATCTCCAGGCTGGTCACCTCTGCGGCCAGGCCTGCCAGCAGACAAGCCATGAAGCCCGAGCCCGCGCCCACCTCCAGCACCCGGTCGCTCGCGGTCAGGCGCAACTCCTGCAGCATGCGGGCCTCTACGCGCGGTTCCAGCATGCAGGTGCCCTGCGGCGAGCCTTCGAGCAGCGGCACCTGGGTGTCCACGAACGTGAGCGCCTGGTGCACCTCGGGCACGAAGTCCTCACGACGCACGCGCGCGAGCAGACCCAGCACGCTCGGTTCCAGCACATCCCAGGGGCGGATCTGCTGCTCGATCATGTTGAAGCGTGCCTGTTCTACATTCATGGTGCGGCTCGTGGATGCGGGGTGTTCAAGAGAGTGGGGACGTCAACGTTCAATGCGGATTTTAGGTTCGGCCCTGTCCCTGCCCTGACGCGAAGAGCCGCCGTGCCCAGACGCCCAGGTCGTCCAGGTAGACGTAGATCACCGGCACCACCACCAGCGTGAGCAGCGAGGAGGTGATCACCCCACCGATCACCGCCTGGCCCATGGGCGCACGCTGCTCGCTGCCCTCGGTCAGCGCGAAGGCGAGTGGCACCATGCCGAAGATCATGGCCAGCGTGGTCATCAGGATGGGCCGCAGGCGCACACGGGCGGCTTCCAGCAGCGCTTCGCTGCGCTCCATGCCTTCCTCACGCGCCCGGTTGGCAAAGTCCACCAGCAGGATGGCGTTCTTGGTCACCAGACCCATGAGCATGATCACGCCGATGATGGAGAACATGTTCAGCGTGCTGCGCCAAATCAGCAGGGCCCCCACCACGCCGATGAGCGTGAGCGGGAGCGAGGCCATCAGCGCCACGGGCTGCAGGTAGCTGCGGAACTGCGAAGCCAGGATCATGTAGATGAAGATCACCGCCATGGCCAGCGCCGACACCGCGTAGCTGAAGCTTTCCTGCATGTCCTTGGTGGAGCCGCCGAAGCGGTAGCTGTAGCCCGGCGGCAGGGCGGTCTCGTCCAGGATCTTGCGGACGTCGGCCGAGACCTCGCCCAGCGATCGGCCGGCGGTGCTGGCGGTGATTTCCACCTCGCGGTTCAGGTCGCGCCGGTTGATCTGGTTGGCGCCCAGCCCCAGGCGCAGGTCGGCCACCTGAGACAGGCGCACGATGCGTGGTGTGCCGTCGGCTGCCAGGCCCACGGTCAAGCCCAGGCGGGCCAGATCCTCCACGGCGTCGCGGCTCTGCGGCGCCACGCGCACCTTGATGTCGTGCGTCTGGTCCGCGCCCGAGCGCCACTGGCCCACGGTCTCGCCGGCCACCAGCGTGCGCAGCGTGGTGGTGATGGCGCCCACCGACAGCCCGGCGTCCGCGGCGGCGTCGCGTCGCACTTCCACCGCCACGATGGGCTTGTTGGCCTTCATGCTGGTGTCCAGGTCGATCAGGCCTGGCACCTGGCGCATGCGCGCCGTCAGGTCGTCGGTCAGGCGCTGCAGTTCCTTCAGGTCGCTGCCCTGCAAGGACAGCGACACCGGCTTGGACCCGCTCACCCCGTCGAGCAGGCCCACGTGGGTGACTGTGATGCCGGGCACCGAGGCCAGGCGCTCGCGCAGCGGCACCGACATCTGGTCCACGTTGCGTTGGCGGTCCTGGCGGTCCACCAGGCGCACATAGACGCTGGCGTAGATGCGCCCCTGGGCCTGGCCGGTGTTGATGGTGGTGACGGTGTAGCGCACCTCGGGCAGCTCGCGCAGGATGGCGTCCACCTGGCGAGCGCGCGCCTCCGTCACTTCCACCGACGAGCCCACAGGCGTGTAGAAGCTCACCGAGGTCTCGGAGAAGTCGGCCTTGGGGATGAACTCCGTGCCCATCAGCGGCACCAGGGCCAAGCTGCCCACCAGGGTGGAGGCGCCGAGCGCCAGGGTGGCCAGCTTGTGGCGCAGCGACCACCCGAGCACGGCCACGTAGCCGTTGCCCATGCGGTGCTGCGCACGGTCGAACCAATGCGTGACGCGACCCAGCGTGTGGTCGTACAGCGACTTCGGCACGAAGGGTTGGCCTTCGCGGTCAATGGCCGGGTCGTGCCAGATGGAGCTGAGCATCGGGTCCAGCGTGAAGCTCACGAACATCGAGATCAGCACCGCCGCCACGATGGTGATGCCGAACTCGTGGAAGAACTTGCCGATGATGCCGCCCATGAAGCCGATGGGCAGGAACACCGCCACGATGGACAGCGTGGTGGCGAGCACCGCCAGGCCGATCTCATTGGTGCCGTCCATCGAGGCCTGGTGCGGGCTCTTGCCCATCTGCACATGGCGCACGATGTTCTCGCGTACGACGATGGCGTCGTCGATCAGCAGGCCCACGCACAGGCTCAGCGCCATGAGCGTCACCATGTTCAGCGAGAAACCGAACAAGTCCATGAAGAAGAAGGTGCCCACCAGGGCGATAGG
>CAISJH010000065.1 GCA_903885585.1 uncultured beta proteobacterium | reverse complement strand
TCCGGTCGTGCCGGGTCTTGTGGGATCACATCGAACGCCAGCCGATTGATCGCCGCCAGTCGCTTGGTCGCGTTCTTACTCGTATACCCGACTGGGTCCTTATGCCTGAGGGCTTCGACCTGCCGAGCCAGCGCGTCGAGTTGGGCCAGGAACAGCGGGTGAGCGAAGACCGTCCAGCCGTGAATGACCAGTGGATCGGGGTTGCCCGCTGTCATTCATCTTCCGACGATAGGGCTGCGTCGAGATCGACCTCAACGCCGCTGGTGAGTGCTTGGACGCGCTGTACCAAAGCTGCATCGATGGCTTTGAAGCGCTCCGGATGGCTGGCCATGTCGCGTGCCAAGAACCTGAGGAACTGGTCGAGCACCGGGTCGTCTTCCTCCATGGGCCGGGCGCGCGACAGCACGACCTCGCCACCGGGGCGAATCGTGTAGTGGATCTTGTCGCGCTTGCCCAGTTGGAGGGCTCGGCGCACGGTTTCCGGCACCGTCGTCTGGTATCGGTCGGTCAGCGTGGACTCGACTTCGAGGGTGGCCGCCATGTTGCTGCAGCTTTTGAAGAAGTGTTGGCCCGCATGCTAATGCTGAAGCCATTTATTGGCAATGCAATTGCATTGCCAGTACTGGTGCTTATCGAAGCCAGGCCATCACGCCGGGCGCTTTCCTCAGACGTCACGCTGCTAGTTGTTGTCTCTTCCTTGTGACGTGCTAACGGGAAGCCACTCCCATCCTTTGTATTTGTCGCCTGTCTGTCTGATGTGGGTGTAGCGCTTGAGGCTCGTCCAAGTCCGGTGGCCGCTGACACATGCCACCTGCGGAATGGTCTGCCCCAATTCAAACAACCTGCTGATTCCCTCGTGGCGTAGGTCGTGAAGGTGCAAGTCTTCGATGCCCAAGAAACGGCAGGCCCTGGTGAAACTGGCACTGATGCTGTCGGGGTTGAAAGGGAAAATGCGACCCGTTCGCGTCGGCTGTGACGTGACCAGTGCCAAAGCTTGAGGCGGGAGGGTCACACGCACGTTGTTCCCGATCTTCTCTCCGGGATTTTTCATGTCGCGCACAACGACCTCGCTGTTGACTTGGTCCAAGTCTTCCCAGGTGATTCTGGTGATTTCCTCCAGGCGTCTGGTGCTGAAGATTGCAAAGCGCACGATGTCTTGCATCGGGATGGCGTCGGTTCGTTTGCGCTGCAAGACCCCGTAGTGCGCCATGATCTGGTCGAGTTCGTCCAAACTCGGTCGGCGATCGCGTTGGCGTGAGCGACCGGTGATGCCCATGCGTTGAGCCACGATGCGAGCGTCTTCAATCGCCTGCTTGTCGAGCGGATAGCCCCAGGCAGGTCTGGCGACACTGAATACCGAACCCAGGTGAGCAAGGTAGTTCCCGACTGTCTGCGGCTGCGATTGAAGTGACTTGGCGAACTCCAGAATTTGAGCGCTCCCAATAGCCGAGCACTTCAACGGGCCCAGCAAGGACGCCTTGATGGTTCGGAGCACTTGGATCTTCGTCTTGCCGTAGTCGCGCCTGGACTCTTTCAGGTACTTGTCGATGACGTCTTCGAGAGTTGGGTCTGGCGCCTTGAGTTTTTCCAAGGCACCCGGGGCGGCCAATTCGGCCTCACGCCTCTTGATCCAAGTGGCCGCAGCAGTCTTTCGATCGAAGGTCTGGTTTTCCTGATGGATGATCTGCTTGTCGCGCTTGATCCGGATCATGGCCGTGAAGCCAGTCGTTCCATTCAGGCGTTTTCGGGCAACTATCGATCCCATGAGTGCAACATTGATTTGATGTTGCACTCGATGTTACACCCGGACATCAGAAATGTGACAAAACAGGCTCAAACAGACGTAAACAAGACATTGAGAAGTCACACGTAAACTATTGATGTACATAACTAATGCAATGAAATCAAACCCTTGGCGTCTGAGCGTTGCACCGATGATGGATTGGACCGACCGCCATTGCCGGTTCTTCCACAGGCTCATCACGCGGCGAACCTTGCTCTACACCGAGATGGTGACCACGGGTGCTTTGCTGCATGGCGACGTGCCGCGCCACCTGAGGTTTGATGAGACCGAGCACCCGGTGGCGCTGCAGCTGGGGGGCAGCGAGCCCGAGGATCTGGCGCGGTGTGCAAAGCTGGCTGAGCAATGGGGCTATGACGAGGTCAACCTGAATTGCGGTTGCCCGAGCGAGCGCGTGCAGCGCGGGGCCTTTGGCGCTTGTCTGATGCGCGAGGCCGAGTTGGTGGCCCAGTGCGTGGCTTCGATGCGCGACGTGACAAGCCTGCCGGTGACCGTGAAGCACCGTATCGGCGTGGACCGCGTGGAAAGCTACGACTTCGTGCGTGACTTTGTGGGCACGGTGGCTGAGCGCGGTGGCTGCCAGGTGTTCATCGTCCATGCCCGCAACGCGTGGCTGCAGGGGCTGAGCCCGAAGGAAAACCGCGAGATCCCACCCCTGCGCTACGAGCTGGTGCACCGGCTGAAGCAGGATTTTCCGTCGCTGACCATCGCCATCAACGGTGGCATCAAGACCGAAACGCAGATCGCGGAGCAACTGGCGGCGGTGGACGGCGTGATGGTCGGGCGTGAGGCGTATCACAACCCCTGGTCGATGGCGGGCTGGGACCGGGTCTTTCTGGGGGCCGAAGCGCCTGCGGCCACCTGCCGCGAGGCGGTGGAGGAGGCCATGGTGGACTACATGCAGCGGGAGCAGGCACGGGACGGCACACCCTGGGCTCACATGGCACGGCACATGTTGGGCCTGTGGAACGGTACCCCTGGCGCGCGCCGTTGGCGCCAGGTGTGGAGCGACCATCGCCTGAAGTCGCTGCCGCCGCGGGAGGTGTGGGCTCTGGCCAACCGTCGGCCGATGCCGGCGCCCGAGCAGGCTCTCAGCCCTTGACCGCGGGGCTGGGGGCTGCCGTCTTGCCCATCTCGTTGTAGACCAGCGCACCCAGCACCGCCAGCCCACCCGCGATCGTGGCCCAGCCCGGGGTCTCACCGCCGAAAAGCCAGGTCAGGAAGATGCCGAACACCACCTCCAGCAGGGCGAGCAAGGACGTCTGGGCTGCGGCCAGCCGCGCAGCCGCCCGCATCACCAGAATGCAGGGAATGCCCAGCTGAAAAACGCCCAGCACCGCCAGCAATCCCAGGTCTTGCAGCCCCACCCCCAGCGGCCAGGCCAGGGGCAGCGTCAAGCCTGCGGAGATCACAGCGCCCAGCAGGACTGAACTGGTCAGATCCAGCGTCGTGCCATTGCGTTGCAGCAGGATCCAGTTGACGGCGCCCGCCATCGGGATGCCCAGCGCCACAAGAACGCCCCATGCGTGGCGCCCCTCCAGCGCAGAAACGTCAAACGCGTACATCAGGCAAATGCCCGCCGCCGCCACCGCGATGGCCACCCAGGTGCGGGGCGCCACGGGCTGGCGCAGCGCCACCCAGGCCAGCAGCGCCGTGAACACGGGGGCCAGGCTCTGGGTGATGAGCACGTTGGCCACCGTGGTCAGTGACAGCGAGAACATGAAGCAGGTGAACATCACCGACCACATCAGCCCGCTGGCCCAGACGGTGGCGCCGCCCGTCAGCAACTGGCTGAGCGGCTTGCGCATGCCGGTGAAGGCGAACCAGACCAACACGGTCAGGGCCGCAAACACGCTGCGCCAGAACGTGACCTCAAAGCCCTCGGTGGTGGTGAAGAATCGGCTGAGGACACCGCCCACGCTCCACATGAGCGTGCAGGCGATCATCCACCCGACGGCTTGGCGGGAGGTCATAAAGCTGGATTTCGTTGAGCGGGCCGGCGCCGGAGGCAGGCCTTGCGCTGCGCCTGGCGGGTAGGCGGGCGAGCCCGCAAGCAGGTCGAATCTGTCGGGAATCCGGATCCTGCCACAGCCCGCCATGCCACACAATCCGGTTATGTTGACGGTCACCCAGGTCAGTACCGCGCAGCGGACTGTGGCCAAGGCGGATGGTGAGCCGCTGCTGCGGGTGGCCTTTGTGCTGGCGCCGCGCTTCACGCTCACCGCCTATGCGGGTTTTGTCGACGCCTTGCGCCTGGCCGCGGACGAGGGCGACCGCAGCCGCCAGCGGCTGATCCGCTGGGAGGTGCTCGGCAGCGAGCCCATCGTGTCGAGTTGCGGCACCCCGGTGGTGCCCACCGCCCCGCTGGGGCCTGCACAGCCCTGGGACTGCGTGGTCGTGGTGGGCGGTTTGCTGCACGGCGGGCCCCGGGTGGGGGCGCAGACGCAGGCCTTCCTGCGCGAGGCGGCCGGCCTGGGCAAGCGGCTGGTGGGCCTGTGCACCGGCTCGTTCGTGCTGGCCCGCGCCGGTCTGCTGGACGGCCATCTGGCCTGCGTGAGCTGGTTCCACCGCGACGAGTTCGTGGCGGAGTTTCCGCAGCTGCGCGTGGTGTCCAACCGCATGTTCGTCGTGGACCGGGACCGGCTGACCTGCGCCGGCGGCACCAGCGTTGTTCACCTGGCGGCCTACCTGATCGAGCGCGCGCTGGGCCGTGCCAGCGCCACCAAGGCGCTGCGCATCATGATCGAGGACCAGCCGCTGCCGGCCACCACGCTGCAGCCCGAGGCCGTGCTGACCGAGCGCTCCACCGACACCGTGGTGCACAAGGCCATGCTGATTCTTGAGCAGCAACTGCACTCCCCGATGCCCATCGCGCAGCTGTGCGAGGCGCTGGGCATCGGGCGGCGCCAGCTCGAGCGGCGCTTCCAGCAGGACGTGGGCCTGAGTCCGGCTGACTATCGAAAGCGCCTGCGCATGGAGCGCGCCCACTGGCTGCTGCTCAACACCGACTTGGACATCACGGCCGTGGGGCTGGAGTGCGGCTTTCAGGATGGCGCGCATTTCTCCCGCTCGGTGCGCCAGGCGCTGGGTGCCAGCCCCCGCCAGGTCCGCTCGGGTTCGGCGGAGGACGGCGCATACCCAATCGGCGGCGCCACTCAGTCTTGAAGGCCACGCTGCCGCTTCTGGAATAGAAGACGTACGCGCCGACGGCGATGATGAGGATGGGCACGACATTGGCGAGACCAGGGTCGCGGTAAGGGGCGTCAGCAAGCGCGATGACGAAGGTGTTGCTCACCGACAGGCGCGAGGTCTCGTTGGTGAAGAACTCGGTGAACCACTTCAGCGTGAGCTGGTGAATGGGGTAAGTGAATTAGGGGTATGCCTTGAAGGCCAGCGGGATGATGGACCGTAGAGGGCCCGGCAGGCGGACTCCGGCGGTGGTCAGGGGACGGTGGCGGGTGTCGGCTGCGACGAAGCTCAAGCTTTGATGATGTTGTGCGCCGGGCCGTAAGGAAAGGCGGTCAGGTTGCGGTTCCCCTGAGGCGTGATGACCAGGATGTCGTGCTCGCGTTAGCCGCCGGCGCCGGGCAGGCCCTTGGGCAGCATGATCATCAGTTCCATCGACACCACCATGTTGGGCTCGATCACGGTGTCGATGTCCTCGCGCAATTCCAACCCGGCCGCCGAGAGATCCACGAACTCCACGCCCGGCAGGTCCTGCTCCAACGCCTTCAGGCGGTCCACCGGCAGGTGGTCCAGCTCCAGGCCCACGCGCCGCACGCCGACCAGGGTCTGCGTCACAGCCTTGAAGTAGATGCCGCGCTGCCAGTTGATGCAGGTCAGTACGTCGTCGGCAACACCCTTGCGCCAGGGCTGCGCCCCGTCGATGTTGGCCGCGTGCGTACTCGTCCACGGCAAAGGTGTTCCGCACCTTCTCACCGTTGCGACGGCGGATCAGGCTGTGCATCTGGTCGACCATGTGTCGGGGTCCTCTTCAGGTCAGGGTTCCAAGGCCGTGCCTCCGGGGTTCGGGACGGGCGCGACGCACCTGGGCGATGGCTTCGACTGCCGGTAGGCCGAAGCTGTCGGTCAGCAGCAGGTCGGCCACGTGTTCGGCCAGCTCGAGGCAGCCGGGGGTCTGGCTCAGCAACCAGATCATCATTTCCAGCGGGCTGACGCCGCCGCGGCAGGTCTAGCGGTCGCGGTCAATCTCGAACAGGCGCGAGGAGACGATTAGCTGCGGAAGGTGCTCCAGCAGAATCTCGCGGTCTTCCCAATGGATGGTGCAGCGGTAACCGTTGAGCAGGCCGGCGCGGGCCAGGAGGTAGCTGCCGGTGTCCACCCCGCCCGGGGCCGCGCCCTACGCGGCCTGGCGCCGCAGCCAGGCAGCGATGACGCCCAGGCCCCGGCGCGGGATCGGGTTGGGGCCGATCATGAACACGGCGTCGAAGCCCAGGCCGTCGGACATGGAGGCGTCTGGCAGCACGCGGATGTCGTCGCTGGAGACCACCGGGTCGGTGGACAGACCCAGGGTCACACACTCGAAGGTGGGCCTCTCGAGCACGGAGTTGGCCAGCCGCAGCAGGGCGACTACAGACGACAGCGCAATCAGCGAGAAACGCGGCACCAGCAGCAGGCCGTAGCGCTGCAGTGCCGCCAGAGGCCGGGCAGGAGGGGCGGGGCGTTCCAGCGTCGGGAGTCAGCCGCAGGCGCCCGGAAGGCCGTTGCTGGGGTCGAGACTAAGGCCCTGGGTCATGCTGACGTGAACGTTAAAAAAAGTGACGCAAACTGCCATGCGCTGGCAGGGCTTGCGCGCCGATGATGCCATCACCATCCGAGCACCCCCGAGGCCCTGCCCATGACCGACTCCCCACCCGTCCACGCCCACCCTGCTGATGTGGCGGCCGACCCCGAGCTGTGGTCCGCCATTGCCGACGAGCACCAGCGCCAGGAAGCGCACATCGAGCTGATCGCCAGCGAGAACTACACCTCGCGCGCGGTGATGGCGGCACAGGGCAGCCAGCTCACCAACAAGTACGCCGAAGGCTACCCGGGGCGGCGCTACTATGGTGGCTGCGAGCATGTGGACCGCGTGGAGCAACTGGCGCTGGAGCGCGTCAAGCGCCTGTTCGGAGCCGACGCCCATGGCTGGGCGGCCAACGTGCAGGCGCACTCCGGCGCGCAGGCCAACGCAGCAGTGTTTCTCGCCTTCCTGAAGCCGGGCGACACGTTCATGGGCATGAACCTGGCCGAGGGAGGGCACCTGTCGCACGGCATGGCGCTGAACATGAGCGGCAAGTGGTTCAACGTCGTCAGCTACGGGCTGAACGCGGCGGAGGAGATCGACTACGAGGCGATGGAGCGCAAGGCGCGCGAGACGCGGCCCAAGCTGATCATCGCCGGCGCATCGGCCTACAGCCTGCGCATCGACTTCGAGCGCTTCGGCCGCATTGCGCGCGAGGTGGGCGCCTTGCTGCTGGTGGACATGGCGCATTACGCGGGCCTGATCGCTGCCGGCGTGTATCCGTCGCCCATCCCGCATGCCGACATCGTCACCAGCACCACGCACAAGAGCCTGCGCGGGCCGCGCGGCGGCATCATCCTGATGCGCCCGGAGCATGAGAAGGCCATCAACAGCGCCATCTTTCCGGGCACGCAAGGCGGGCCGCTGATGCACGTCATTGCGGCCAAGGCCGCCGCCTTTGGCGAGGCGCTGCTGCCGGGATTCAAGGACTACCAGACGCAGGTGGTGCTCAACGCCCAGGCGCTGGCGCAGACCTTGACCGAGCGCGGCCTGCGCATCGTCTCGGGCCGCACCGAGAGCCATGTGATGCTGGTGGACCTGCGGCCCAAGGGCCTGACAGGCAAGGCTGCCGAGGCGCTGCTGGGCCGCGCCCACATCACAGTCAACAAGAACGCCATTCCCAACGACCCGGAAAAGCCCATGGTCACCAGCGGCGTGCGCCTGGGCAGCCCGGCCATGACCACGCGTGGCTTCAAGGAGGAGCAGGCGGGTCAGGTGGGCCACCTGATCGCCGACCTGCTGGACGCTCCTGAGGACGCCGCTCGCATCGAAGACGTCAAGGCACGCGTGGCGGTGCTGACGGCGGCGTTTCCGGTGTACCGGTGATCCGGCCGGTCTGTTTGGGTGCCCGCCCGTGGGCGGAGATGGCCGAAGCGGGAGCCATGTTGACGCAACAGGCATCATGAGTGACGCAAGAAGGTAAGTGCACAAGCGCCTGTTGGCAGATCATCCTTACATATGGCCGTTTCCATCTTCGATCTCTTCAAAATTGGCATTGGGCCGAGCAGTTCGCACACCGTCGGCCCGATGCGCGCCGCGCGCATGTTCACGTCGCGCCTGGCCGCTGACGGGGTGCTGGCCCACGCCAAGCGGGTGAAGGCCGAGCTGTTCGGCTCGTTGGGCGCCACCGGCAAGGGGCATGGCAGCGACAAGGCGGTGCTGTTGGGCCTGGCCGGGCATGAGCCAGACACGGTGGACGTGGAGGCCGTGCCGGCGCTGCTGGAGGCGATCCGCGGCCAGGGCCGGCTGGTGCTGGGCGGGGCCTTGGGCGCAGCGCGCCATGCAGGCCCTACCGCCGAATTCGGTGGTGACCAGGTGCTTGATGCCGCGGGCCAGGTCACAGGCGTGGCCTTCGACGAGGCGCGTGACCTCGTGTTCCATCGCCGCCAGAGTCTGCCGTTCCACGCCAACGGCATGCGGTTCACGGCCTTCGATGACCAGGGTGCGGAGTTGCTGGCCAAGGTCTATTACTCGGTGGGTGGCGGCTTTGTCGTCAGCGACGAGGTGGCGGCCGACGGCACGCGGCAGAAGGCGGTGGCGCCTGACGCCACCGTGCTGCCGCTGCCGTTTCACAGCGGCGCCGACCTGCTGGAGCTGGCCCGCACGCACCACTGCTCGATTGCCGAAGTGATGCGGCGCAACGAGCGCCATTGGCGCAGCGACGCCGAGATCGATGCCGGGCTGTTGCGCATCTGGCAGGTGATGCAGGATTGCGTGGTCCGCGGTTGCCGCACCGAGGGCGTGCTGCCCGGCGGCTTCAAGGTGCGCCGGCGCGCGGCAGCGCTGTTCCGCGATCTCACGTCCAACCCGGAGTCTGCGTTGAAAGATCCGCTGCAGGTCATCGACTGGGTGAATCTCTACGCACTGGCGGTCAACGAGGAGAACGCCGCCGGCGGGCGTGTGGTCACGGCGCCCACCAACGGCGCGGCCGGCATCGTGCCGGCGGTGCTGCACTACTACGCGCGCTTTGTGCCTGGGGCCAACGACCGCGGCATCGTCGACTTCCTGCTCACCGCCGCGGCCGTGGGCATTCTCTACAAGGAAAACGCCAGCATCAGCGGCGCCGAAGTGGGCTGTCAGGGCGAGGTGGGCGTGGCCTGCTCGATGGCCGCGGCCGCGCTGTGCGCCGTGATGGGCGGCACGCCCGAGCAGGTGGAGAACGCCGCCGAGATCGGCATGGAGCACCATCTGGGCCTGACCTGCGACCCGGTGGGCGGTCTGGTGCAGATTCCGTGCATCGAACGCAACGCCATCGCCTCGGTGAAGGCGGTGAACGCCTCGCGCATGGCGCTGCGCGGCGACGGCAACCACCACGTCAGCCTGGACAAGGTGATCAAGACCATGCGCGAGACCGGCGCCGACATGATGAGCAAGTACAAGGAAACGGCCCGCGGCGGGCTGGCCGTCAACATCGTCGAGTGCTGACCCGAGAGCTGAAGGAGCCACGGATGCAGAAGTTTTCCATCTGGTCGCTGCTGCGCAATGCGGCGAGTTACCACGAAGGCTGGCAGCGCCAGTGGCGCTCACCCGAGCCCAAGCGCGAATATGACGCCGTGGTGGTGGGCGGGGGTGGCCACGGTTTGGCCACGGCCTATTACCTGGCCAAGGAGCACGGCCTGCGCAACATCGCCGTGGTCGAGCGCGGCTGGCTGGGCGGGGGCAACACCGCGCGCAACACCACCATCGTGCGCAGCAACTACCTGTGGGACGAGGCCACCCACCTGTACGAGAAGTCAATGAAGCTGTGGGAGGGCCTGAGCCAGGACCTCAACTACAACGTGATGTTCAGCCAACGCGGGGTGATGAACCTGGGCCACTCGCTGCAGGACATGCGCGACATCGAGCGCCGCGTCACCGCCAACCGCCTGAACGGGGTGGACGCCGAGGTGCTGAGCCCGCAGCAGATCCAGGCCATCCTGCCCTTCATCAATCTGAACACGCGCTACCCGGTGCTCGGCGCCTCGTTCCAGCGCCGTGCGGGCGTGGCGCGGCACGACGCCGTGGCCTGGGGTTTTGCCCGTGCGGCTGACGCGCTGGGCGTGGACCTGCTGCAGAACTGCGAGGTCACCGGCATCCGGCGCGAGGGCGGGGCGGTGGTGGGCCTGGACACGGCGCGCGGCTTCATCAAGACGAAGAAGGTGGCCATCGTCGCGGCAGGCCATTCCAGCGTGCTGGCCTCCTTGGCGGGCTTTCGCCTGCCGCTGGAAAGCCACCCGCTGCAGGCGCTGGTGAGCGAGGCGTTGAAGCCGATCTTCCCCACCGTGGTGATGAGCAATGCCATCCACGCCTACATCAGCCAGAGCGACAAGGGCGACCTGGTCATCGGCGCGGGCATCGACCACTACACCGGCTACGGCCAGCGCGGCAGCTTCCCCGTCATCGAGGGCACGCTGCAGGCCATCGTCGAGCTGTTCCCGCTGTTCTCGCGCGTGCGCATGAACCGGCAGTGGGGCGGCATCGTCGATGTCTCGCCCGACGCCTGCCCGATCATCAGCATGACCCCGGTACGGGGCCTGTACATCAACTGTGGCTGGGGCACCGGCGGCTTCAAGGCCACACCGGGCTCGGGCTGGGTGATGGCGCACACGGTGGCGCAGGACCGGCCGCACCCGCTGAACGAGGCCTTCTCGCTGGACCGTTTCTTCAACGGCCACCTGATCGACGAGCACGGCGCCGCGGCCGTGGCGCATTGATTGAAAGGGCCTCCATGCTGATCATCGACTGCCCCTTCTGCGGCCCCCGCGCCGAGAACGAGTTCGCCTACGGCGGGGAGGGCGGCATCGCCCGGCCCCTGGCCACCGAGACCCTCACCGACGAGCAGTGGGGCGACTACGTCTTCATGCGCCACAACCCCAAGGGCCTGCACCACGAGCAGTGGCGCCACGCCAGCGGTTGCGGCAAGTGGTTCAACGCGCTGCGCGACACCGTGAGCTACCGTTTCCACGGCACGTGGAAGATTGGCGAGGTGCCGCCTGAGGCGTTCGCCCGCCGCGCCACCGCGACGGTGCCGGTTGCATCGGCCACTGCAGCCACTGCGGCCACCGAAGGAGCCGCCCGATGAGCGCCCCATCCTCTTCAGCCACGCGCCGCCTGCCCCAGGGCGGGCGCATCGACCGCAGCCAGCCGCTGCGCTTCACCTTCAACGGCCGCAGCTACCAGGGCTTTGCTGGCGACACGCTGGCCTCGGCGCTGCTGGCGTCCGGGCAGACGCTGGTGGCGCGCAGCTGGAAGTACCACCGTCCGCGCGGACTGCTGGCCGCCGGGGTGGAGGAGCCCAACGCCCTGGTGCAGCTGTTCGACG
Source organism: uncultured beta proteobacterium (assembly GCA_903885585.1). Classification (GTDB taxonomy): domain Bacteria; phylum Pseudomonadota; class Gammaproteobacteria; order Burkholderiales; family Burkholderiaceae_C; genus Rubrivivax. The sequence goes on along the minus strand of CAISJH010000065.1, from coordinate 6,185 downwards.
CGGCGCGCACGGTGCCCAACGTGCGCATGACCGAGGCCGCGCTGGTGGACGGCCTAGTCGCGCGCAGCATCCATGCGAGCCCGAGCGTGGAGTTCGACATCGGCGCCGTGAACAACTGGGTGTCGCGCCTGATCCCGGCTGGCTTCTATTACAAGACCTTCATGGCCTCGCAGGCGGCCTGGCACTTCTTCGAGAAGCGCATCCGCGCCGTCAGCGGCCTGGGCCGCTCGCCCGAGGTGGCCGATCCGGACCGCTACGACAAGCGCTTCGCCCATGCCGACGTGCTGGTGGTGGGCGCCGGGCTGGCGGGATTGAGCGCGGCGCTGGCCGCCGGCCGCGCCGGCGCGCGGGTCATCCTCTGCGACGAACAGAGCGAGCTTGGTGGCTGGCTGCTGTCCAGCGACGAGACCGTGGACGGTCTGCCGGCCCCGCAGTGGGCCGAGCGCGCCATGCGGGAACTGCAAGGCCTGCCCGAGGTGCAGGTGCTGACCCGCACCACGGCCTTTGGCTATCAGGACCACGACCTCGTCACGCTGATGGAAAAGCGGGCCGACCACCTGCCACCCGGCCAACAGCCCGCCTACCGCGAGCGCCTGTGGCGCGCGCGGGCGCGTCAGGTGGTGCTGGCCACCGGTGCGCATGAGCGCCCGCTGGTGTTTGCCCGCAATGACCTGCCCGGGGTGATGCTGGCCTCGGCCGTGTCCACCTACGTGCGCCGCTACGCGGTGCTGCCGGGCCGGCAGGCGCTGGTGTTCACCAACCAGGACGCCGGCTACGACGCCGCCCTGGCGCTGCAGGCCGCCGGGGCCAAGGTGCGGGTGGTGGATGCGCGCCCGGCGCCCTCGGGCACGCTGAGCGACCGCGCCCGCACCGCCGGCATCGAGGTGCTGGCTGGCCAGGTGGTCACCGAAGCGCAAGGGGGCCGCCGCGTCACCGGTGCCGTGGTGCAGACCCTGGGCGCCGATGGCAGCTTGGCCGGCGCGCCGCGCACGCTGCCTTGCGACCTGCTGGCCGTCAGCGGCGGCGCCAGTGCCGTGATCCATCTGCATTCGCAGGCGGGCAGCAAGGCGCGCTGGGATGAAGGTCTGGCCACCTTCCTGCCCGGGCCGGCCGCGCAGTCCGAGCGCTCAGCCGGGGCCTGTACCGGGGCGCGCACGCTGCGCGAAGCCGCCCTCGGGGGCTGGGAGGCGGGCCTGGCGGCAGCAGCAGCGGTTGCAGCCTCAGGCGTCGGCAGCCAAGCTGCGGGCCAGCCGCAGTCCGGTGCGCCTGCAGTGGCCGAAGCCGACCCCGGCGCCATCCGCCCACTGTGGCTGGTGCCGCACCCCTTGGGGCCGAGTCGCGCGCCCAAGCAGTTTGTCGATTTCCAGAACGATGTCAGCGCGGCCGATCTGCTGCTGGCCGTGCGCGAGGGCTTCGAGAGCATCGAGCACGTCAAGCGTTACACCGCCATGGGTTTTGGTACTGACCAGGGCAAGACCGGCAACATCAACGGCATGGGCATCGTCGCCCAGGCGCTGGGCAAGTCCATCCCGCAGGTGGGCACCACCACCTTCCGCCCGAACTACACGCCGGTGACCTTCGGGGCGCTGGCCGGGGTGGAGCTGGGTGACGCCTTCGAGCCGGTGCGCACCACGCCCATCCACTCGTGGCATGTGGCCCAGGGCGCGCTGTTCGAGGACGTGGGCCAGTGGAAGCGCCCCTGGTACTACCCGCGGGCGGGCGAGGACCTGCACGCCGCCGTCAACCGCGAGGTGCTGGCGGTGCGCCATGGCGTGGGCACGCTGGACGCCTCCACGCTGGGCAAGATCGACATCCAGGGCCCGGACGCGGCCACGCTGCTGAACTGGGTGTACTGCAATGCCTGGAGCAAGCTCGAGGTGGGCAAGGCGCGCTACGGCCTGATGCTGGACGAGAACGGCATGGTGTTCGACGACGGCGTCACCGTGCGCATGGGCGAGAACCACTTCCTGATGCACACCACCACGGGCGGGGCGGCGCGCGTGCTGGCCTGGCTGGAGCGCTGGCTGCAAACCGAGTGGCCGCACCTGAAGGTCTACCTGACCACGGTGACCGACCACTGGGCCACCACTGCGCTGGCTGGCCCCAAGAGCCGCGCCGTGCTGCAGAAACTGTGCCCCGATGTGGACTTCAGCGACGCCGCCTTCCCGTTCATGTCGGCGCGCGAAGGCACGGTGGCTGGCGTGAAGGCGCGCATCTTCCGCATCAGCTTCTCGGGTGAGCGCTGCTACGAGATCAACGTGCCCTCAGCCGACGGGCTGCGCGTGTGGCAGGCCATCCACGAGGCCGGTGCCGAATACGGCATCACCCCTTACGGCACCGAGACCATGCACGTGCTGCGTGGCGAGAAGGGCTTCATCATCGTGGGTCAGGACACCGACGGGTCCGTCACGCCGGTGGACCTGGGCATGGGCGCGATGGTGGCCAAGACCAAGGACTGCCTGGGCAAGCGCTCGCTGGCCCGCAGCGACACCGCCCGGCCCGACCGCAAGCAGTTCGTCGGCCTGTTGACCGACGACCCGTGCTTCGTGCTGCCCGAGGGGGCGCAGGTGCTGGCCGGCGAATGGGTGGGCTCGCCGGTGCCCATGGCCGGCCATGTCACCTCCAGCTACTGGAGCCCGACGCTGGGCCGCTCCATCGCCCTGGCCCTGGTCAAGGCCGGCTCGTCCCGCATGGGCGAGCGCGTGCACGTGGGCATGAGCGACGGACGCAGCCGCACGGCCGTCATCGCCAGCCCTGTCTTCTACGACCCCAAGGCGGAGCGCCAGAATGCCTGCTGACACCTCTTCCACCCTCGCTGCTCCGGCGGCGGCCCTCTCTGCGCTGCGCGTGCGCTGGAGCCGGCAGCAGGCGATCGTCAACTTCCGTGGCGACCCCAGCGATGCCAGCCTGGCGCAGGCGCTGTCGGGAGCGGTCGGCTCGGGCGGCCTGCCCTGGCCCACGCGGCCGGCCGAGTGCCCCACCGACGGACCGCACCGCGTGGTCTGGGCCGGCCCGGATGACTGGTTCGTCATCGCCCCGGCGGGCAGCCAAGAGGCGTTGATGCAGGCGCTGCGTGCGGCTGCCGGCAGCCGGCACCACGCCGTCACCGATGTCAGCAGCGGCTATGTCGTGCTCATGCTGGCCGGTGCGGCGGCCCGCGACGTGCTCGCCCAGGGCTGCCCGCTGGACCTGCACCCGCGCAGCTTCCCGGTGGGGCAGTCGGCCGGCACGGTCTTCTTCAAGGCCTCGGTGTGGATGTGGCGCACGGGTGACGAGGCGTTCGAGCTGCTGGTGCGCAGCAGCTTTGTCGGCTACGTGGAGGAGATGCTGCGCCGCTGTACCCTGGAATGCGGGATCGCTGCCGCATGAAACTGCTTGCCGCCTCGCCTGGTGGCGACGCGGCGCTCTGGAGAAGACAACGCCATGCAGGATGAAGGTCGAAGGAGCTTGAAGGCATCGGCAATGGTGCTGCCGGCGCTGCTGCTGGTGACGCTGTTCCTGATGGCGCCGCTGGGACTGATCGCGCGCTACAGCCTGGATCAGTTCGACCCCAAGGAGTTGATGCTGGGCGTGTTTCAGCTCGGCAACTATGTCAAGGCCTTCAGCGACCCGTTCTATCAGGGGGTGCTGGCCACCACGGCCCGCATCGCCGGGCTTTCCACGCTGATCGTTGTGTTGCTGGCCTTTCCCACCGCCTACTTCATCTCGCGCGTGACATCGGAGCGGCTGCGCAGCCTGCTGATCATCCTGACCGTGCTGCCGCTGCTGCTGGGCAACGCCGTGCGCTCGGCGGCCTGGATGGTGGTGATGGGCACCAAGGGCGTGGCTAACTCGGTGATGCTGGGGCTGGGGTTGATTGATGAGCCCTTGAAGATCCTCTATACGCCCACGGCCGTGGTGATCGGCCTGGTGTCCGTCCTGCTGCCCTACGCCATCATCACGATGCAAAGCGTGATCGATGCCATCCCCACCAGCCTGGAGGAGGCCGGCCAGTCGCTGGGCCATTCGCCGCTGCGCACGATGTGGAGCGTGGTGCTGCCGCTGGCCATGCCTGGCATCGTGGCTGCCGCGGCCATCTGCTTTGCGCTGGGCATGAACGCCTACGCCACGCCCGTCCTCATCGGCGGGCCGAGTATGCAGATGATGGGCCCGCTGGTGTACGAGCAGATCGCCAAGGTATCGAACTGGCCCTTCGGCTCCACCTTGGCCTGCATCCTGATGGCTGTCACCGTGCTGCTGACGGTGGTGTCCACCCGCTACCTCAGCCGCAAGTACTTCTGAGCGGCCCGGCACCACCCTCGCGCCCAGCCCCATCCCGCACGTCATCCGTTCAACGCGTACCCCAACGACCGGTCACCACCCCATGGACAGGCTCACCCCCGGACGCATCGCCTTCATCACTTTGGTGATCTGCATCTTCGCCTTCGTCGTGCTGCCGTTGGTGATCATCATCTGGGCGGCCTTCTTCTCGGACAAGATCCTGACCTTTCCGCCCAGCGGCTACACGCTGGGCTGGTTCACGCGGGCCTGGGCCCTGAGCGACTTCTCGTCGGGCTTCCTCATGAGCCTGCAGCTGGGCCTGGTGGCCACGCTGTGCTCGCTGCTGCTCGGGGTGCCGGCGTCGCTGGCCATCGAGCGGTCCTCGTTCCCGGGGCGCGAGACGGTGCGCCAGCTGCTGCTGTCGCCGATGTACGTGCCGGCCATCGTGGCCGGGGCGGCGGTGTACATCTACTTCGTGAAGGTGGAGATCCTTACCGAGGTGCAGATCGCCGCCACTTTCCCGGGCCTGGTGATCGCCCACACGCTGGTGGCACTGCCCTGGACGATGCGTCTGGTGTGCGCCTCACTGGCGACGGCCAATGCCAGCTCCGAGGAGGCGGCGCGCAGCCTGGGGGCCAACCCGGTGCAGACCTTCTTCCTCGTCACGCTGCCCATCATCCGGCCGGGAATCATCGCCGCGGCGATGTTCTCGTTCGTCGCCTCGTTCTCAGACCTGGAGAAATCGCTGTTCCTGGTGGGCCCGGGCAAGACAACCTTGCCCATTGCGATCGTGAACTACCTGGAGTGGAACCTCGACTCCACCATCGCGGCGGTGGCCACGGTGCAGATCCTCATCATCGGCGCGGCGCTGTTGCTCTCAGACCGTTACGTCAAGCTCGGAAAGGCATTCTGAAGACCATGGCCGGCGTCCACCTGTCCCGCATCCGTAAGACCTATGGCGACTTCACCGCCGTGGCCGATCTCGACCTTGACATCCGCGACGGTGAACTGCTGGCCCTGCTGGGCCCCAGCGGCTGCGGCAAGACCACCACGCTGCGCATGATCGCCGGCTTCGTCGCACCCACCCAGGGCAGCATTTGCTTCGGCGAGCGTGACGTCACGGCGTTGCCGGTGCACCGTCGCAACGTCGGCATGGTGTTCCAGGGGTATGCGCTGTTTCCGCACCTGACGGTGGCCAGGAACGTCGAGTTCGGCCTGCGCGTGCGCGGCTGGGACGCGCAGCGCAAGGCCGACAAGGTGGCGCAGATGCTGCGCTGGGTGCAGCTGGAAACCATGGCCGAGCGGCACCCCAAGGCCTTGTCCGGCGGGCAGCAGCAGCGCGTGGCCCTGGCGCGGGCCATGGCCATCGAGCCCGATGTGCTGCTGCTGGACGAACCGTTCTCTGCCCTGGACGCCAAGCTGCGCACGCAGATGCGCACCGAAATCCGTGAGCTTCAGCAAGATGCCCGCATCACCTGCGTCTTCGTCACCCATGACCAGGAGGAGGCGATGGCCATTGCCGACCGCATCGGCGTGATGAACCAGGGCCGTCTGGAGCAGCTGGGCTCGGCCGAAGACCTCTACAAGCGCCCGGCCTCGCGCTTCGTGGCCACCTTCATTGGCAAGTGCAACTTGCTGGAAGGGCGGGTGACGGCGCCGGGCCGCTTCGAGCTGGCCGATGGCTTGGCGCTGGGGTTTGCCGGGCCGCGTGCGGTGGGCCCGGCCGCGCTGTGCTTCCGCCCGGAGCAGGCTGTTCTGCAGACCGCAGTCCCGGCAGCGGGCAGCGCCAACGCACTGCCGGTGACGCTGCGCAGCGCCACCTACCTGGGCCCGCTGACCGAGTACGACGTCGAGACTGCCACCGGGCAGCGGCTGCTGGTCAGCGCCGCTTCCGCCGAGACGGCGGTGCCCAGCCAGCCGGGCAC